>CAZVPS010000004.1:0-29346 GCA_964629105.1 uncultured Anaerolineaceae bacterium | reverse complement strand
CGCCGTCCGCTGGCTGGAGCTCACCGGCGGCGGCGTCGCGCTGCCGCCGTGGTCGGCGCTCCTGGGAGCGGAGGCCGACGCCCCGGGCTGACCCCGGGTGCCGACGCGGTGGAGGCCGGCCAGCCGGTCGGGCCGCGACGTCCCGGGCTGGGCGACCCGCTCGTCCGCCTCGGCCCCGCCGGGGGATGAGCGCAGCCACCGTCGACCAGCTCCTGGCGGGGGTCACCGGCATCACCTGGCAGTCCCTCGTCATGATCGCGATCGGCGGCGTCCTTGGCGGCCGCCTGGTCGGCCGGCTGGGCATGCCGACCGAGGTGTACGCTTCACATTCGATGTCGCCTGTCGACGCAACCGTGCCGGGCCCACTCGCGGCCATCGCGACCGGGGGCGCTCCTGAGCCTGCCGCTGCGACCGGGCTGACCTCCGCCGAGGCGGCGGACCGGCTCCGGCGAGACGGCCCGAACGCAATCGGCGGCAGCGGGCGGCGGACACGGCTCGCGATCCTGGTCTCCCAGGTCGCCAGCCCGCTCGTCCTGATCCTCGTCGGCGCCGCCCTGGTGAGCCTCGTCGTTGGCGACGACGTCAATGCCTCGATCATCCTCGCCATCGTCGTGATGAGCGCGGCCCTCGGGTTTGTCCAGGAAGCGCGCTCGGAAACGGCGGTCGCCGCGCTCCAGGCGCGCCTCACACTCCGGGCGACCGTTGTGCGGGGCGGGGAGCAGCGCGAGATCCCGATCCACGACGTGGTCCGCGGCGACCTCGCAGTCCTGGGCGCCGGGAACATCGTCCCGGCCGACGGCCGCGTCATCGAGGCCAACCATCTCTACGTTGATGAAGCCTCGCTCACCGGCGAGTCGGCCCCGGCCATCAAGACAGCGCGGGAAGGGGCGCTCGACCCCGCTCGCGACGACGACCGCGACGGCCTCCTCTTCTTCGGCACGAGCGTCGTCAGCGGCACCGGCCGCGCGGTCATCACTGCCACCGGGACTCGGACGAGCTACGGCGAGATCGCCCAGCGGCTTGCGGAGCGCGCCCCGGAGAACGACTTCCAGCGAGGCGTGCGGACCTTCGGGTTCCTCATCTTCCGCGTCACCGCGATCCTGGTCATCGCGGTCCTCGCCATCAACGTCGGGCTGCACCGCCCGGTCCTCGAATCGCTCCTCTTCGCGATCGCCCTCGCCGTGGGCCTCACACCCGAGCTGCTGCCCGCGATCGTCACCCTCAACCTCACCCAGGGCGCCCACGCCCTTGCCGCACACGGCGTACTCGTCAAGCGCCTCCCCGCGATCCAGAACCTCGGCAGCGTCACCGTCCTCGCCACCGACAAGACGGGGACCCTGACAGAAGGACGGCTGGAGTTCGTCCGCGCGGTCGGGATCGACAAAGAGGATGAGGGCGAGGCGGCCCACGCGCTCGAGTTCGCCTACCTCAACAGTCACTTCCAGACCGGCTTCACCAACCCCCTCGACGCGGCTCTCCTGGCGGGCACCCCTGAGCCGGCGGACCTCGCGACGTATCGCAAGCTCGCCGAGCTCCCCTACGACTTCTCGCGGCGGCTCCTGAGCGTGGTGGTCCAGCGCGAGGGTGAACAGCCGCTCCTCGTGACGAAGGGCGCGCCCGAGGCCGTGATCCTTCGTGCCAGCCACGTCCGCGAGAACCACGCGGCACGGCCGATCGCGGCCGCCGAGCACGAGCGTCTGACGAAGCTTGTCGACACTGCCTCGGCCGAGGGATTCCGACTGGTGGCCGTGGGGTCACGGGCCATCACCACCGAGGAGCTCCGCGCGCCAACCGCGGGGGGCGCGGCGGCCGGCCTCGACGACGCGGAACGGCTCGAGCGCGACCTCGTCTTCGAGGGGGTGATCCTCTTCAGCGATCCGCCCAAGGAGGGGGTCGGCGACACGATCGCCGAGCTGGCCCACCAGGGCGTGGCGCTCAAGGTCGTCACCGGCGACAACGAGCTCGTCGCTCGCCATGTCGCGGCCCAGGTCGGCCTCGTGGTCGAGGGAGTGCTCACCGGCGAGGAGATGCGCACGCTCACGCACCCGGCGCTCGTGGCCCGAGCGAAGCGGACGACGATCTTCGCCCGCGTCGATCCGGATCAGAAGCTCCAGGTGATCCGCGCGCTCCACGACTCGGGCGCGGTCGTGGGCTACCTCGGCGACGGCATCAACGACGCGCCGGCACTGCACACGGCCGACGTCGGCATCAGCGTGGACAACGCAACCGACGTGGCGCGCTCGGCGGCCGACATCATTCTGCTCGAGCCGAGCCTGGAGGCGATCAGCAGGGGCGTGATCGAGGGTCGACGCACCTTCGCCAACACGCTCAAGTACATCCGCATGGGCACGAGCTCGAACTTCGGCAACATGCTCAGCATGGTCGGGGCGGCGCTGCTGCTGCCCTTCCTGCCCATGACGCCGGGCCAGATCCTCCTCAACAACCTCATCTACGACGCTTCGCAGGCCGCCATCCCGACCGACAACATCGATCCCGATGTGGGAGCCGTTCCGGCGCGCTGGGACGTCCATGCGATCCAGCGGTTCATGCTCATCTTCGGGCCGATCTCGTCCGTCTTCGACTACGTCACCTTTGGGCTGCTGCTCCTCGTCCTGGGGGTCAACGAGCGGGCGTTCCACACGGGCTGGTTCATCGAGTCGCTCTTCACCCAGGTCCTCGTCGTGCTCGTGATCCGGACTCGTCTCAGCCCCTTCTGGGTCAGCCGCCCGAGCCCCCAGCTGCTCGCCGCCATCGTCGCCGCACTCGCCGCCGCCGTGATCATCCCGCTGAGTCCGCTCGGCGACGTGCTGGGATTCACCGCCCTGCCGATCGCGTTCTGGCTCCTCCTCGTCGTCATCGTGGCCGCGTATCTCGCGCTCGTGGAGCTGGTCAAGCGGCGGTTCGAACCGCACGCCTGATCGCCCGCTCGATGCCCGACCCGCCCTGACGCCCGCGCCCCGGTATCCTTCCGCCATGTGCCTGAGCCGTCTCTTCTTCACGACCCTCCGCGACGACCCCTCCGACGCGGAGATGCCCAGCCACCGCCTCCTGGTCCGGGCCGGCTACATCCGCCAGCTCGGGGCCGGCATCTACTCGCTCCTGCCGCTCGGCTTCCGTGTCGCGAAGCGGGTGGAGCAGGTCATCCGCGAGGAGATGGACCGGATCGGCTGCCAGGAGATGGAGATGCCGGTCGTCCATCCGGCCGAGCTCTGGAAGGAGACGGGACGCTGGTACCAGATCGGCCCCGAGATGGCGCGCTTCAAGGACCGCGGCGGGCGCGACATGGTCCTTGCCATGACCCACGAGGAGGTCGTCGCCGACCTCCTGCGCGACTGGGCCCGCGACGCCGGCCGCGAGGTCCTCTGGGACGGCCGCGACGAGTCGCCCGGCGTCAAGTTCGCCGACGCCGAGCTCCTGGGGATGCCCCTGATCATCCCGATCAGCCCGCGCTCGCTGGCGGCGGGCGGCGCCGGCACCGTCCGGGCGACCGGCCGTCGGACGATCGAGCCGCTCGAGGCGGTCGAACCGCGGCGACGTGACCGAATCCAGGGCGTCCAGTCAGCCAAACCGCCCCTTGTCGGGTATCACTCGGTGCGCCCCAGGTCGCGCGAACGTGCCCAATCGTCGACGGCGTCGGTCACCTGGGACGGCTCGTCTTGGCTCCATGTCGGCCGTTCTGGCATACGCCACTGGCCCCGGCTGCGTCGCGTTACGGCGCGGTCGACGCGATCACGGTCAGTGGTCGCACCGCGCGGTGCCTGACGGTCAGGCCGCGTGGGTGCCGCTCAGCTGCTGCGCACCCAGATCGCCGGCTCGCCGTGAGAATCCGAAACCCACTCCGGGTCGCGCGTGACGATCTCCTGACGTCCGTCGTCATGGAGGATCATCGTGTCCTCGGCCTTCGTACCGGTGATCGAGGGATTCCAGGCCAGGGCCATCCCGCCTTCGATCACAACGTCGCTGGTAGGTGTGGCAAAGGCCTCGCGACCCTGGTAGCCGATCGGCCCCCCCTGGTGATGCAGCCGCCACTCCTCGGCGTATCCCTCCGCTTCATACGCCGCGATGCCGGCTGCCAGGACGTCGGCGAGCGTTGCGCAGGCTCGCGTCGCGCCGCGGAATGCCCCGTGGACCCGGGTGACTGCCTCGAAGCGACGGAGCGTCTCGGGATCCGGCCGCCCACGGAGCCAGACCATCCGAGTCATCGCGACGATCAGGCCTCCCAGCTCGGAGCCGACGACCAGCATCAGGGACTCTTCAATGGGCTTTGGTTTGGGAATGGGGTGGCGAAAACGCAGGATCCGGTGATCGCTCGCCACCAGGATGACCGGCGCGCGGATCCCATCGGCGGCGAGGGCCATCGCGAGACGCTGGGCGACCACGGTCTCCGGGTCGCCGACCCGGACCCCGGCGAGCGTCAGCGTCATCGCGCGCGAGGTCCGGGCGCCCAGGTCGGCGAGTCGAGCCTGCTCTCCGCGGGTGAGCCTCATCCGGTGCGGCCGGAGGTCCTCCTCGAGCGAGACGTCGTCGACGACCGGGCCAACGACGCGAGCGCGAATCTCGGCAGCGAGCGCCTCGGGCCGTTCCCACGGCAGCGCAATAACCTCGAGCGGGAGACCGAGCAGCTCCTCCTCGCGAATACGGGCGGCTTCGTTGATGCCCGTGAGCACCACGGCGTCGTCGTGCGTCACGAGCACCGAGGCCACACCGTTCTCGGATGTCTCGAGGACGTGGTTGTCACCGCCGGCGGTGAGCCAGGCGAAGTTCCGCCGCGCCTGGAGAACTGCGCCAGCCTCGCCTCGCCTGCGCAGCAGGGCGCGGATCAGCTCGAGCTTGGCGGCGAACTCAACGCTCCGGGGCTCGATCTCGTTCATCGGCGTCGCCTCCGACTCGTCAGGTCAGCGCCTGAGCGCCCGGAACATCCGACTTCGGCGGAACTGGTCGATCGCCACGGCCAGCACGATGATGCAGCCCACCATGACGTTCTGGAGGGTGGGATCGATTCGAAGCAGGATGAGGCCGTTGGCGAGGATGCTGAGCACGAGCGCGCCGAGCGCGGTACCCGTCACAGATCCGATTCCGCCGAACATGCTGGTCCCGCCGATGATGACCGCCGAGATGACCTGCAGCTCGAACCCGGTGCCCACGCTCGGCTGCCCGGAGCCCAGGCGTGCGCTCATCAGCATTCCGGCGAACGCGGCCGATGCCCCGCTGAGCATGTACACGACGAGCGATATGCGCCGGACGTTGATGCCTGCGACACGGGCCGCCTCTCTATTGCCACCAATGGCTCGGAGGGCCAGGCCGAACGGCGTGGACTCGAGGATCACGTGCGCCACGACCCCGATGACGACGGCGTACACGATCAGGAGCGGGATGCCGAAGATGTCGCCCTGGCCGATCGCATTGAAGTCGTCGGGGAGCGGGGCGATGGGGCGGCCGCCGGTGACGAACGTGGCGAGTCCCCGGGCGACGTAGAGCATCCCGAGCGTCACGATGAATGACGGGATCTGCACGTAGTTCACGAGGACCCCATTCACGAGACCGGCGGCCACGCCAAAGGCCACGGCCAGGATGATCGCGAGCCAGATCGGGACTCCCGCGAACAGGAGGTTGGCGACCGCCAGTGCGCCGACGACGAAGATCGAACCCACCGAGAGGTCCAGCCCGGCGCTCACGAGCACATACGTGGAGAACGCGCCGACGATGAAGATGAAGACGGCGTTGCGCAGGATGTTCGTCCAGTTCAGGACCGACAGGTACTGCGGAGACTGAAGCGCGACGAAGGCCGAGAAGACGACGATGGTGGCCACCAGCAGGAACTGGGGGCTGACCAGGATGCGCTGGCCGAGGGCCAGGCCGCCGGTCGTCGCGCGGTCGACGCCCGCCGCTTCCGCGCTCGAGATCGTGCTCGATTCCGTCTGCCTGGTCACGAAAGCACCTGGGTGGCGACCGGCTCGTCGCCCCCGCTCGAAGCTTCGTTCAGGAGCCCGGTGATGAGTCCCACGATCTCCTCGCGCGTCGTCGAATTCGTGTTGCGGACGCCCTGGACCTTCCCCAGCCGCAGGACCTCGATGCGGTCTGCCATTCGGAAGACCAGCTCGAGGTCGTGGCTGATGAGGACGACGGCCTTGCCGCTGTTTCTCAATTCCGTGATGATCTCCTCGACGTGACGCGTCTCCCGGACACCAAGAGCGGCCGTGGGTTCGTCCATCACGATGACCCGGCCCTGCTGCAGCACCGAGCGGGCGATCGCGACGCCTTGTCGCTGCCCGCCTGACAGAGAACCGACGGGAACGCGCACGGAGGGGACCCGAATGCGCAGGTCCCTGAGGAGGTCCGCCGCGCCTTCAAGCATCGCTGCCCGATTTACGAACAAACCGCGCTTGATCGGCCTTCCCAGGTAGACGTTGGCGGCGATATCCAGTGCTTCGACAAGGGCGAGGTCCTGAAAGACCGTCGAGATCCCTAGCCCCTGCGCGTCGCTGGGGCTGTCGATCGTGACCGGTCGGCCGTCGACGAACAACTCTCCGGAGTCCATCCGATGGACCCCGGAGAGCAGCTTGACCATGGTGGACTTACCGGCTCCGTTGTCGCCGACCAGGGCGACAACGGAGCCCGCATAGGCGGACAGCGAGGAGTTCTCGAGCGCGATGACGTGGCCGAACGCCTTGGATGCGTTGCGGAGCTCAAGCAGAGGGTGATCGCTCGCGCTGTCCGTCGACGGGCCACCCTCTCCGTTCATGCGACTCCTTTTACCCAACCGTGCCGAGCGGCGCTGCGGAAGTCCGGGAGATCTAGTAGTCCGTGAAATCGGCCGGGCAACCCGCGTAGGGCAGCCGGTCCTTCGTGACAGCGTCGACCTTGATCGGAATGAACGCCGGGGACGCCTTCCCATTCATGGCTTCGATGATGCGCTTCGCCGCCTGCGGCGATGCGTTGAACCAGCATTGGTTCAGGGTTGCGCTGATCCAGCCGTCCTCGATTGCCTGGAGCGTCGAGTCCTGGGCGTCGATGGCGAGGACGCCGATCTTGCCGGGCACCACGCCCGCTTCCTTGAAGGATGACGCGACCGCGCCGGGCGCTGCGCCCTCGATGATCCAGAGGTAGTCCATCGTCGGATAGGCCTGGATCATCGCCGGAATCTTCTGGGCCGCGACACCGGCGTCGCTGTTGTCACTCTCCCACGTGAGGACCTTCATGTCCGGGTACTTCGCGGCGATCTGCGCCTTGAAGGCGTCGACCTGCTTGACCTGGTTCGGCGTCGTCTGGTCCGTGCCGAGGATGCCGACCTGGGCCTTGCCGTTGGTCGCCGCCGCGATGAAGTCCGCGGCGACCTCGCCGAACGCGGTGTTGTCGGTCCCGACCGAGAAGGTGGCGTTGTCGTCAACGCAGCCGATGGAGGCGACGACGATCCCGGCAGCCTTCGCCTGGTCGATGACGCCCTTGAATGCGGCGGGGTCGAGCGGACACGTGATGATCCCGTCGGCCTTGTCCGCGATCGCCTGTTCGATCTGGCTGATCATCGTCGGGATGTCGATCTTGTCCGGACCGACCGCCGTGGCCTTGTAGCCGATCGTGGCCGCGGCGTCATTGAAGAGCTTCGTGGACCGGCCCCAGTCAGGGGTACTGGGCAGTGGGTTCACGTACCAGATGTTGGGCGTGGTGGCGACCGGCGGGGCGGCCGTCGGGGCGGCCGTCGGGGCGACCGATGGGGCCGTCGTGGCCGCCGAACCGCAGGCCGATACCAGTAGCACCACGGCGATGGCCGCCGTGAACATTCGTAGCCGACGCATGTAGGTCCTCCTCGCTGTTCGAAAGGGTGCTTCTCGGGCGCCCCAAACACGCTGCCCGCCTGGCTAGCGGTCGTCCAACGACCGTCTCGCGGCCTTGACCGTCGAGTCGTGAAATCGTATGCTGTCAATCTAATGCTGTCAATGCAAATCACGGCCCTTTCCTGCATCCAGGGTCCGTATGGCTCGTGCCCGGACAACAGCCGATCCGCTTCGCCCGGACCGAATCTCGCTACGATGAGAGGGGGCGACGAGGCGTGCTGCCGCACCGCCCTGCATCGACCAGAGAGGAGCTGACTGAGGCCATGGGTCCGTCGCATACAGCTGCCGCACCCGTGGCGCAGAGGTTCGCGTACAGCGCGGCACCGACGATGAAGGACATCGCTTCGGCCGCCGGCGTCTCGCAGAGCACGGTCTCGCGGGTTCTGAGCGGAACGCCCTTCATGGTCCCGATCGCGGCGACGACCAGGGACAGGGTCCTCGCGGTCGCGCGCGACCTCGGTTTCCGGCCGAACCCGCTTGCCCAGGCCCTGCGCGGAGCCCGGACGATGCTGCTCGGGGTCATCGTTGGCGACATCACCGACCCGTTCTACGCCGGGGTCATCGAGGCGATCAGCGTGGCCGCCCGAGCGAATGCCTACAACGTGGTGCTCGGGCATGCACACGGTCGTCCCAACGAGGCCATCGAACTCCGGGCGGTGCTCGAGACACGTCACTGCGACGCAATCATTCTTCTCGGCGACATGAGCGGCCAGCCCGGCATGGTGGTCGAGCTCGGCGAGGCCCGAGTCCCCACCGTGAGCCTGGGGCGAGGTGTCCGCCATGACGACGGGATGCCGAGCGTCGATGTTGACAACCAGTGCGGGATCTTCGCCGCAATGGACTATCTCGTCGAGTTGGGCCACCAGCGGATCGCCCACATCGGGGGCCCGCCGATCGGTGACTTCCCGGCGCGCCGGGCCGCCTACCTGGACTTCATGAGCCGGCACGGACTGCGCGTGCGCCGCGGCTACAACCCGCGCGCGACGAACGACGCCTGCGGCGGGTCCTCTGCCATGCAGGCGCTCCTCGCCCTGCCTGTCCCGCCGACAGCCGTGATCGCCGCCACCGACCTGGTCGCCATCGGGGCCATGCACGCCGCCCATCTCGAAGGCGTCCGGGTTCCGAACGACATCTCGGTCATCGGCTTTGACGACCTTCCCATTGCGGCCTTCACCGTGCCGGCCCTGACGACCGTGCACATGCCCATCGTCGAGATGGCCGCCATCGCCGTTCGCGAGGCGATCGCCCAGGTCCGCGGAGTCACGACCGACTACGAGGCCAAGGCATTCGTGACCCGGCCAGACCTCGTGATCAGGGATTCGTGCTCGAGTCCACGCGTCGAGGCAGGCGAGAAACCGGCGGTGTCGCACCAGTCCCCACAGCAGCAATGAGCCGGCGTCGAGTCGTCCGGCATCCTGCCCAGCGCTCACGGAGGCACCCATGATCAGGACGACGCGATTGCCCATGTTCGACGCCAGCGCGCTCCCCGGGTCCCGAGCATGAACACCGGCAAGCTCGTCCGCCTGAACCGCCTCTTCTCTCACCCGTCAGGTCGTTTCTGCTCCGTGGCCGTCGACCACTTCATCGGCTACGGCGACGAGATGCCGCCGGGCCTGCGCCATCTCGTTCCCACGCTGGCCGCCATGGCGGCGGGCCGGCCCGATGCGGTGACGATGCACAAGGGCCTGGCGGCGCATGCCTGGCAACCGTACGCGGGCAGGATCCCGCTCATCCTCCAGAGCTCGCTCGTCCGTCCCGACGACACGGCCATCGAACGCGTCCTGACGCCCGAGGATGCGGTGCGACTCGGCGCGGATGCCATCGCCGTCGTGGCGTTCGTGCGCGGCAAGACCGAGGCGACCTACCTTCGCGCGGTGGCCGACATCGTGCGTGACGCGGCCCGGTTCGAGCTCCCCGTGATCTGCCACGTCTACCCGCGCAGCTTCCGCGAGGGGCCGGCGATCTCCTTCGAGCCGGAGGACATCGCGTGGGCGGTGCGGTGTGCATTCGAGCTGGGCCCGGACGTGGTGAAGGTGCCCTACTGCGGAAATGTCGAGGCGTACCGGCAGATCGTGGCAGATTGCCCGACGACGGTCGTGGCGGCTGGCGGGCCCCGGGCCACGTCGCTCGAGGCAGCGCTGTTCATGGTCGCCGAGGTCATCGAGGCTGGAGCACGCGGCGCCACGATCGGCCGCAACGTCTGGGGTTTCGAGCCCATCACCGGTGCGGTCGAGGCTTTCAAGGCGGTGATCCACAACCTGACCCCGCCCGCGCAGGCGCTGCTGCTGGCGAAATAGCTGCCGGCGACGGCGGCGCTCATGGAGGTCAGGAGGCCCCGGAACGTCTGGGGGCGCCTGACGGACGTCGGCTGGGTCACGTCGCCTGGCGGCAGCGGCTGACCGCCGCCTCGATCCCGGAGATCGCGTTGTACGCGATCCCGGCGCCCGTGCTGGTGCCAGTGCCCGGGACCGCCGTCGTCAGGCGTCGGCGAGGCTGGGTCCTCCTTGCGCGTGGATCGGCCACCGGGCCTGCCGACACGCCGCATATGCGCGTCATGAGGACAGTCATGAGGATCTGGTTTGACAGGGTTCGATTGACAGCATACGATTGCAGAGGGAGATGTCATGATCGGGTCCCGGCCCGCCGAATCACGGTGGTTCGTGCGGGATCGTGCCCGGGGGCCGACCGTTGCGTTTGGGCGACGGGCGACGGTGCTCCTTAACGCTTCTGCGTTGGCCGGACGGAGGACGGGAGAGCACGATGGTCATGACCGCTCTCGAACGGGTGATGACAACGATCCAGCACAGGATTCCCGATCGAGTTCCGGTCGACCTGCACAACTTCCTGGCCGCCATTCGATATTCCGGGCTGCCGCTCAGCGAGGCGCTCCAGGACGGCGAGATGCTGGCCGAGTCGCAGCTGAAGTACTGGAGAGACTTCCAGCACGACGTCCTGCTCGTCGAGAACGGCGTTGTCGCAGAAGCGCAGGCGTGCGGCTGTACGGCCGAGTACTCGGACGAGCAGCCTGCTGACATCGTCACCCACGTGCTCGCCGGCGGGCTCGAGGGCGTCGCCGATCTCGAGGTGCCGGACCCCTTCACGACGCATCCGATGTGCGAGGTCCTCAAGGCGGTGCGGATCCTCGCCCGCGAGATAGGCGACCGTGTCTTCATCATGGGTCGGGCAGACCAGGGCCCCGCGGCGCTGTTCGGTGCCCTGCGAGGCTACGAGCAGTTCATCCTGGACCTCGCCCTGAACGAGCAGCCCGAGCTCATTCGCCAGACGCTCGACTTCTGCACCCGGGTGCACCGCCGGTACGCCGAGGCGTTTCGGGAGGCGGGTGCGCATGGCACGTCGATGGGCGGGGCCGGGGTCGACCTCATCGGCCCCCGCCTGCATCGCGAGCGCTGCCATCCCTCCGCCACGCAGGTGATTCGGGCCGTGGGAAGTGCCGACTTCCCGTTCGCACTCCACATCTGTGGCGACGCCACCGAGATCCTGCCCGACATGGTGGCGACCGGCGCGCAGATCCTCGAGCTGGACTACAAGACGGACATGCGTGTCGCCAAGGAGACGCTCCGCGGCCGGGCGACATTCCTCGGCCCCATCAATCCGGTCCTGCTCTGGGGAGCCGCCCCATCCGACGTCGATGCGGCAGCGCGAGAGGCCATCGAGACCCTGGCTCCGGGTGGTGAGTTCATTCTCGGGCCCGGTTGCGCCCTGGGACTCGACACGCCCCCCGAGAACGTCCACGCGCTGATCGAGAGTGCCTGGAAGTACGGGGTCTACAGGCCCGATGGATCGCTGGTGTCGGAGCCGTCCTCGTGAACCCGACCTGGGACGTGCTGGGCCTCGGAGCCGTCGCCGTGGACGACCTGGTGTACGTGGACGGATATCCGCCGCCCGACACCAAGGTGCCCATCGTCGAAGAGCGCCGCGAGGGTGGGGGACTCGCCGGCACCGCGCTGGTCACGGTGGCCCGGCTCGGTGGTCGCGCCGCGTTCCTCGGTGTCCTCGGCGACGACGGCCTGTCGCGCTTCGCGATCACCGAGATGGAGCGCGAGGGCGTGGACTGCTCTCTGGTCCGACGGCGAGCCGACGCGCGCCCGATCCACTCGGTGATCATCGTGGACCGCCAGACCGGCCAGCGCACGCTCCTCTACTCCCACGCCGGGGTGGTCGACGTGAAGCCCGCGGACATCACCGCCGAGGCGGTCGGGGCTTGCCGGGTCCTGCTCGTCGACAGCACCGTGGCGATCGCTGCCCACCGCGCGGTCGACCTGGCACACCGTGCAGGAGTGCCCGTGGTGGCGGACCTCGAGCATCCCGACGGCGCTGGGGTGCCGGAGCTCGTGCAGGAGGTTGACCACCTGATCGTGGGCCTGGATTTCGCGCGCGGCCTGACCGGTGCGCGGAAGCCCGAGGAGATGCTCCACGCGCTGTGGCGACCGTCGCAGACGGCATGCGTGGTGACGGCCGGAGACCAGGGGTGCTGGTACCTGGCGCGCGAAACGGGAGGCGCCGTGCAGCACCGTCCTGCATGCCGGGTGGACGTGGTGGATACGAACGGGTGCGGCGACGTGTTCCACGGCGCCTACGCCGCCCGCATCGCCCGGGGTGACAGCGTTGCGTCGGCGATCGCCGTCGCCACCGTCACGGCCGGCGCGAAGGCCACCCAGCCGGGCGGACGCCTGGGCATCCCTGACTGGCCGACGGTCAGCGGGCTCCTGCACGCGGCCGACGGGTGCGAGACCTCCGGCCCGCGCACGCCCGACGCAACGCAGCCCACGCGGGCCGCCATTGGACCACAGGCATGAACGCCACGCCCAATCCCGGAGGATCGCCATGGATGCCGCACGACTGACATCGACGATCGCGGAAGGCCTCGCCGAGATCCCCCTGCTCGATGCGCACACCCACCTGGACGCTCGGCATCTCAGCGCTCGCGGGCTGGACGACGTCGTTCTCTATCACATGCTGGTGTCCGAGCTGGGCAGCGCGGGTTGTCCGACGCGTGCCCGTCTTTCCGAGGATCCCGATCCCGTGGAAGCCCGGGCGCGGCTGGCCGAGGCCATCCCGTACCTGCCCAGGATCCGGAACACCAGCGGCTACTGGGGAGCGCGCATCATCCTCCGCGACCTGTATGGGCTCGAAGGGCTGCCGACCGAAGCGACGTGGCCGCGCGTCGATGGCGCGATCCGGGAACGCGCCGCAGATCCGACGTGGGCCCGCGACATCCTGCGCCGCGCCGGTGTCCAGCGAGCCACCACGGAGTTGTGGCGCCAGCACGACGGCTCGGCAGACGACGTCCTTCAGTACGCGCTCGAATGGGCCTTCTTCGCACGCGCCCAGTGGGGGATCAACGACATCCCCATCTATGAGCTCGAGCGCACCTGGAGCCAGGACCGCCCGGGACCGCCGCTGCCGGTGACTCTCGGAGGCGATCGACCGCGGGCGGACCGGACGATCGCCACGGTGGATGACGTGCACGCTGCCGTGGAGCACTACGTGGCGAGCATTCCGTTCGGTGCCGTGCTGAGCACCACCCAGCACATTTCGACGGACCTGAATCTGCGCGCCGTCAGCGAGGCCGAGATGGCGGCGGCCTTGACTCACCGTGACGAGGCGACCACGGCCGACCGGGACGTGTATGCCAGTTACATCCTGGAGGCGTTCCTGGAGGCCCTGGAGCGGCACGGCAGCAGGATCCTGTTCCAGTTCTCGATCGGAGCGGAGCCGCTGCCGTACGAGACAGGCAGCAAGCTTCGACAGGAGACCATCTTCGAGGTCGCCGAGCTGGCGGCCCGTCATCCCGCGCTGCGGTTCCAGGTCTTCCTGGCCAGCGAGCATTCCAACCAGGCGTTCTGCACGCTCGCACGCGAACTGCCGAACATCTCGCTGGCGGGATTCTGGTGGCACAACCTGTTCCCCGGGATCATCCGGAAGGTGATGTTCGACCGCCTTGACATGGTCGCACTCAACAAGCAGGTCGGCTTCTTCAGTGACGCCTATTGCGTGGACTGGACCTACGCCAAGGCGGTCATCATTCGGCGCCAATTGGCCGAAGCCCTGGCCGTCAAGGTCGCCCAGGGGCAGTACACCGTTGAGGACGCGCTCGAGATCGCTCGCCAGATCCTCTTCGTGACCCCGCAGGAGCTCAACGGCATGAGCCCGGGGAACTTCTGAGCAGCGCTGCTGGCCTGGGATGGCGAGCAGTCCGCGAGGTGACACATGCTGAACCTGCTGGATGAGAAGAACAGGGAACGCTTCCGGCTCGCCGGCGAGCTGATCGAGCAGGCCTACCGGCACGTCGAGATGGATGTGCCGCCCATCGTGATCCAGGATGCCAACTACTCGCGGACGGGCGAGGAGCCGGGCACGGTCCCCGACGACTACTTCGACGAGGGCGCCTTCGCCTCCGTGCTCGACTACCAGGGCCGAAGGATCGTTGCCCACCTCGAGCAATTCAACGACCAGTACATCCCATTCCTCTTCCCCTGGTACGGCACGGGGGTCGTTCCATCAGCCCTCGGCTGCGAGATCGTCTTTCAGCCCAACGAGGAGCCGGCCGTACGGGGCGCGATCATCTCGCGACCCGAGGAGATCAGGAAGCTCGTGCCACCCGACCCGCAGAGCGACGGGCTCATGCCGCGCGTCCTGCGGTGCATCGACCACCTGCGCGCGAACAGCGACCTTCCGGTCTCCTTCACGGACTGCCAGGGCCCCTTCAACGCCGCGCTCAACCTCGTCGGGCTGGAGACCCTCTGCCTGTGGATGCACGACTGCCCAACCGTCGTCCATGAGCTCATGGACCTCTGCACCACGGTGCTCATCGACTGGGTGAAGGTGCAGAAACGACACGCCGGCCAGGAGCTCGAGTCCGGGGCCTTCCCGCATTTCGTCGCCCTGCCGAAGGGCCACGGCGGGGTCTGGATCTCCGACGACGACTGCACCATCCTGTCGCCGGACCTCTACCGGAGGTTCGTGGTCCCTTACAACTCGCGGGTCTTCCGGGCGTTCGGCGGGGGCACCCTCCATTACTGCGGCACGGCCACCCACCAGTTCGAGAACTTCCTCGCGACCGACGGCCTCAACGGGATCAACAACTGGTGCATGGGGGACTTCGACCAGGTCTTTCGGGCCCAGGAGCTCTTCGAGGATCGGATCGTCCTGATGCTCGATGACTACGCCCCGCTCGACATCGAGGGCTATTACGCGCGGCTGCTCGCCGACCTGAAGCTCAAGGGCGTCATCCTGACGATCTTCCCCGCTGCGTCGCTGGCGACCGTGGGTCACCGCACGGAGACCCATCACCGGGATCCCCGGCAGGTCGGCCAGGACGTATGGCGTGTCATCCACGAACAGCTGGGCAGGCGCCTGCCCGCGTCGTCCCCGATCTCCGGCGCCCAAACGGCCGGCGCCGAGATGCGCCCGAATCGGCGCTGAGCGACCCGAACCACTCCCGTCCCCCCGAAGGAGGAATCCATGGCCGACCTGTCCGCCCTCACCGCCGCCGTGGAGGCGGGCGACCAGCGAGCCGCGGTCGTCGTCACGCAGGCTGCCATCGATGACGGCATGGCCCCCCAGGCAATCCTCGACGCCATGACATCGGCCATGGAGGTCATCGGGGGCAAGTTCCAGCGCAACGAGATCTACGTCCCGGAGATGCTCATCAGCGCCCGGGCGATGAAGCTTGCCACCGCCGTGCTCGAGCCCCAGCTCGTGGCGGCCGGAGTGCGGCCGGAGCACACCGCCGTCATCGGCACCGTGGCGGGCGACCTCCACGACATCGGCAAGAACCTGGTTGCCATGATGTGGAAGGGCGCCACCATCGCCGTCGTGGATCTCGGCACGAATGTCCCCGCCGGCCGGTTTGCAGCGGCGGCCGTGGAGCACGGGGCCTCCCTCGTCGGGGTCAGCGCCCTCCTCACGACCACCATGGTCGGCATGCGCGATGTCGTGGCCGCGGTGCGGGCCGCAGCCCCCTCGGCCAAGGTCATCGTGGGGGGTGCCCCCCTCACCTCCGAGTTTGCCTCCTCGATCGGGGCCGACGGCTACGCAACCGACGCGGCCGACGCGGTCGACGTGGCGAAGCGCCTGCTTGGCTCCGATCCTCGCCCGGTCGCGCCGGATCCCGTGGACGAGCACACGATCGCGCGTGACGTGACATGACCGCCGTGACCCCTCGCGAGCGAATCCTCGCGACGATCCGGCACGTGCAGCCTGACCGCGTGCCCCATCACTTCAGCTACACCGAGCCGGTCAGGAGGAAGCTGGAGGCCTACTTCGGCACGCCGGAGCTTGACTGGGCCCTCGACAACCACATCGTGAAGTACAAGCCCCGCTGCGACGACTACATGGTCGAGGTCGGGACGGACCTGTGGCGGGACGAGTTCGGCGTCGTGTGGAACCGCGAGGGGGACGCGGACGTCGGGGTGGTCGCGAACTGCGTGCTCGAGAACCGCTCGCTGGACGGCTACGCGTTTCCTGACCCGCTCCTGCCCTGCCGCTACGAGAAGCTGCCGGCCTTCGTCGAGGCCAACCGGGACCGCTTTCGAGTAGTCAATCTCGGGAAGTCCCTGTTCGAGCGCGCCTGGTCGATGCGTGGGATGGAGAACACCCTCATCGACATGATCGAGGCGCCGGAGTGGGTCGAGGCCCTGCTGGACGCGATCACCGAGTTCAACCTGGACACCATCGCCCAGGTCACCCGGTTCGATATCGACGCCGTGATGTTCGGCGACGACTGGGCCTCGCAGCGCGGCCTGCTCTTCAGCCCCCAGCTGTGGCGGCGCCTGATCAAGCCGCGCCTGGCGAGGATGTACGGCGCGGTCAAGCAGGCGGGCAAGGCGGTGTTCATCCACTCGTGCGGCCACGTCCAGGAACTCCTTCCGGAGCTGATCGACCTGGGCGTGGACGTCTTCAACCCCTTCCAGCCCGAGGTGATGGACCTCGGCGAGATCAAGCGCCAATTCGGCCAGCAGCTGACCTTCTACGGCGGCCTGAGCCTCCAGCGGGTTCTTCCGTTCGGTACGCCGCGGGAAGTGCGGGACGAGGCCCGGCGGCTGATGGACGAGATCGGCGGCGGCGGAGGCTACATCCTCTCCCCTTCGCACGATATGCCCGGGGACATCCCGGTCGAGAACATCGTTGCGTTGCTCGAAGCGGTCCGCAGCCAGTGAGTTGCCAGGCCGCAGCGGTCCGTGGGCGACGCATCCCGCGGCCGAGTTCCAGCTCCGCATCCCGCGACGGACGCAATGGCCCGCTTGCCACAGGCGGCGGCCCAAGGAGGCGGTTCTGTGGTCGCTAGCTTCGGGAGCGTCTCGAGCAAGGTTGTCGAGCCGGACCGGCTCGGCCGCCTGCGGAGGATCCTGACCGTCACGCCCCTTGGGCCGAACTGGGCCGCCACCTCGGGAGTCCTGCGCTACGACGCCGAAGACCTGGACTATCTGCTCCGCGACGAGCAGGCGGCTCGCTGGCCGGGCGTCGCATTCGAGTGGCCAGATGTGCCGGCGCGACGCTGGCTTCCGTGGGCGGTGGTCCACCAGGCGCTGCCGGCGGGCCACGTGGCCCACGTGCATGCCGACGCAGCGTGCACGATCGCCAACGCCCCCGGGGGTCGCTCCGTCGTCGGCGAGCTGTTCGGCAACGAGGTGGCGTGGCTGCCCTACGCGACCCCGGGCCCGGGCCTGGCGAAGGCCATCGTCGAGCACGACGCCGGCGGCTGCGCTCTCGTGCAGCACCTCGGCCTCTTCGCCTGGGGCGACGATCTTGACGACCTGAAGGCGCGCACAGCGTCCATCGAGGCGGCTGCCGCCGGATGGCTGGATGCTCGCGCCGGGGCCGTCGTTCACAGCGATGCGCCCGCCATGCCGGACTCCGAGGCCGAGTGCCTTCTTGGGACGATCCGGGGTCTCATGTCGAAGCCACACCGGGTTGTGCTCTCGCTCGACGCCTCCATGCGCTCCATCGCCGAACGGGACGACGTTGACGCACTGGCGAGGCGGGCCCCGGGCGCGGAGCTGACGTGGCCGTGGTCGGCAGGGGCCGTGGTGGTGCGTGGCACGCAGGACGTCGATGTCGCGTTCGGGCCATTCTTGGCGGATCCTCTGTCGACGAAGGTCGACGGCGGGTCGCTCGCGGACGCCAGCCCGGGGACGGCCGCGGCGCCGCGGGTCGCGTTGGTCCCGGGCGTTGGCCAGGTCAGCGCCGGGCGGGACCTATCCGATGCCGATCTCCTCGGCGCTGTCGCCGCTCACGTCCACCGCGTGACAGCCGCCCTGATCGACCTCTTCGGGACCTTCGAGGCCCTGTCCGGGGACGAGTCGGCCGAGCTGGAATCCGCGCTCGACCGCGCCCCCGAGGTCGACGCCGAGCCGTTCCGCGGCCGCGTGTACATCGTCACCGGAGCGGCGTCCGGGATCGGCCGGGACATCGCCCGCCACCTGGCGACGAACGGCGCCCAGCTGGGGCTCGGTGACATCAACGCGCAGGCTCTCGACCAGATCGCGGACGAACTCGAACCCGAGGCAGGTCGGCCGGTCACCGTGGCAGGCGACCTCACGGACGAGGCCGTCGTGGACCATCTCGTGAGAGCCACCACTCGGGAGTTCGGCGGCATCGATGGAGCAGTGTTGAACGCGGGCGTGGCGACCCCGGGAGAGCTCAAGAACCTGCCGGCAGCCGATTGGCGTCGCACCCTCGAGGTGAACACAACCTCGCACTTCCTTCTTGCCAAGCGTCTGCTCCCGGTCCTCGAGGCCCAGCGGCTCGGCGGATGCCTGGTCTTCATCGGCTCCAAGAACATGTTCAGCCCGGGGGCCGGCTTTGGGGCGTACAGCGCGTCGAAGGCTGCGCTTGCCCAGCTTGCCCGGACCGTGGCGATCGAAGCAGGCCCGTTCGGGGTGCGGTCGAACATCGTCAGCCCGGACAACGTGTTCGAGGGTTCCGCGCTCTGGTCTCCGGAGCTTCGCGCGCAGCGGGCTGCCGTCTACGGGATCAGCCCGGACCAGCTCGAGGCCTACTACACGCAGCGCAATCTCCTCAAAGTCCCGATCACGGGACTCGATGTCGCGAAGGCCGTTGCCTTCCTCCTTTCAGACGAAGCCATGCGGACGACCGCCTGCATCCTCACGGTGGATGGCGGTGTGCCGGGCGTCTTCCCCCGTTGACGCGTCACGACGAAAGGGTGCCGATCGATGCCTGAAGCCGACAGCAGCGGCAGCAAGGAGTTCCACGAGGCCATCCCGCAGGCGAGCGAGCTCTTCTTCCTGAAGGGCTCGGGCGCCTACGACTGGGGCATGCAGCATCGCCTGGCGCGAATCTTCCGTCCGGAGAGCGGTCGCACGGTGATGCTGGCCTTCGACCACGGCTACTTCCAGGGCCCCACGACGGGCCTGGAGCGCGTGGACCTGGACATCCTGCCGCTCGTGCCGCACGCCGACGCCCTGATGCTCACCCGCGGCGTCCTGCGCTCGGTCGTGCCTCCACGGATGCAGCAGGGCTTCGTGGTCCGTGCCAGCGGCGGCCCGAGCATCCTCAAGGAACTCTCCAACGAGCATCTGGCCATTGATGTCGATGACGCCCTTCGCCTCGGGGCGGCGGCCATGGCAGTGCAGGTCTTCATCGGTGGCGAATTTGAGACGCAGTCGGTCCACAACATGACGTGCCTCGTCGACGAGAGCTACAGGCGCGGCATCCCGGTCCTCGCCGTGACTGCCGTCGGCAGGGAGCTGGTCCGCGACGCGCGCTATCTCGGGCTCGCGACGCGGATATGCGCCGAGCTTGGCGCCCAGATCGTCAAGACCTACTACTGCGAGGACGGCTTCGAGAGGGTCACGGCCGGTTGTCCGGTGCCGATCGTGATGGCTGGCGGCAAGAAGCTGCCAGAGCTCGAGGCGCTGACGATGGCCTACAACGCGATCCAGCAGGGCGCGGCCGGCGTCGACATGGGGCGCAACATCTTCCAGAGCGACGCGCCGATCGCGATGCTGCAGGCCGTCCGCAAGGTCGTCCACGAAGGCCACACGCCGACTCAGGGTCTCGAGGTGTACGAGACTGTGAAGCAGGAGCTCTCCGGCGCGGCCCGCGATGTGCGTGGCGCCGAGGAGGAACTCGCATGAAGGATCTCGATCGTTTCGAGTTGTGGTTCGTGACCGGCAGCATGAACCTGTACGGCGAGGAGGCGCTCCGGCAGGTCGCCGAGGATTCGAGGCAGATCGCCGCGGCGCTCGACGCGTCGGGGGCCATCCCCGTCCGGGTCACCTTCAAGCCCGTGCTCGCGACGCCCGAGGCGATCAGGCAACTCTGCCTCGATGCCAACGCGGCGCCCGGCTGCGTGGGGCTGATTGCGTGGATGCACACCTTCTCGCCGGCCAAGATGTGGATTGCGGGACTCACCGCCCTGCAGAAGCCGCTCCTGCACCTGCACACCCAGTTCAATCGCGACCTGCCCTGGGCCGCGATCGACATGGACTTCATGAACCTCAACCAATCGGCCCACGGGGACCGCGAGTTCGCCTACCTGGAAACCCGTCTGCGCCTCGCGCGGACGACGGTGGTGGGGCACTGGCAGGATCCCGCGGTGGCCGACCGGATCGGGACCTGGTCGCGCGCGGCCTGTGGCTGGCATGAGGCGCACGCGCTCAAGATCGCGCGTTTCGGCGACAACATGCGCGAGGTGGCCGTCACCGAAGGGGACAAGACCGAGGCGCAGATGCGCTTTGGCTTCTCGGTCAACTCGTACGGGGTGAGTGAGCTGGCAGCCGCGGTGCGCGAGGTTGCCGACGCCGAGGTCGATCGAATGGTCGCCCAGTACGACGACGCATACGAGATGGCGCCTGCGTTGCGGCCCGCAGGGGACCGCCGCCCGGCCCTGCGTGAGGCGGCCCGAATCGAGGTTGCGCTCCGGGCCTTCCTCGAATCGGGCGGTTTCGGGGCCTTCACGGACACGTTCGAGGACCTGGACGGCCTCATCCAGCTGCCGGGCATCGCTGTCCAGCGGCTGATGGCCGACGGCTACGGGTTCGGTGCCGAAGGGGACTGGAAGTCCGCCGCGCTCGTCCGGCTCATGAAGGTCATGGCCACCGGCCTTCCCGGCGGCACGTCGTTCATGGAGGACTACACGTATCACTTCGGGAGCGGAGGATCGCTCGTCCTCGGGGCGCACATGCTGGAGGTCTGCCCCTCGATCTCCCGGGAACGGCCGTCATGCGAGATCCACCCCCTCTCGATCGGCGGCAAGTCGGATCCGGTTCGCCTCGTGTTCACCGCAAGCCCGGGCGCGGCGATCACCGTCGGCCTGCTGGACTTGGGCCACCGCTTCCGACTCGTGCTGAACGAGGTCGACGTGGTACCTCCCGCCGGCCGTCTCGAGCGTCTCCCCGTCGCACGCGCCGTCTGGGCGCCGAGACCCGATCTCGCGACCGCCGCCGAGGCGTGGCTCATGGCCGGCGGTCCGCACCACACGAGCTTCAGCCAGGCCCTCCGCACCGAGCATCTCTCGGAGTTCGCCGAGATGGCGGGCGTCGAACTGCTGGCCATCGGCAACGAGACGATCGTATCGGACTTCAAGAAGGAGCTGCGCTGGAACCAGGCCTACCACCGCCTGGCGGAGGGCCTCTAGGCCGGGCGGCGGATCGCAGCGCGCCGAAGGCGGCGAACCTGGATGGTCGAGACAGCGGACAGCGAAGGAGATGAGTGATGGCGAAGAAGCTTCTTAACGACCCCTCGCGCGTCGTCCCCGAGCTTCTGGAGGGTCTCCTGCGCGCGAACGGTGGGAGGATCGTCCAGGTCGGACCCGTCGGTGCCATTGCCAAGGCCTCCATTCCGGACGGCAAGGTCGCTGTCCTGATCGGCGGCGGGAGCGGGCACGAACCGCTGTTCCACGGGTTCGTCGGCGACGGCATGGCCGACGGTGCCGCTTGCGGCAACATCTTTGCGGCCCCAACCCCGGACGTGATCCTGGCCGTGGCGCGGGCGGTCAACCGAGGAGCGGGTGTCCTCTTCCTGTACGCCAACTACGCCGGCGACATCATGAACTTCGATCTGGCAGCAGAGCTGGCCGCCGAGGAAGGGATCCGGGTCCGGACTGTTCTCATTCGGGACGATGTGGCGTCGGCCCCCCCCGATCAACAGGAACTACGGCGAGGGATTGCCGGGGATCTCTTTGTCGTCAAGATCGCCGGCGCGGCAGCGATGACCCTCGGCGATCTCGACGATGTGGTTCGGGTGACGGAGAAGGCCAGGGACGTCACCCGCTCGATCGGAGTGGCCGTTGCGGCGGGCTCCATCCCTGAGACGGGCGAGCGCACGTTCGAGCTCGGCGACGACGAGATCGAAATCGGCATGGGCGTTCACGGCGAGCCGGGCGTGCGTCGCCAGGCGATGGCGCCCGTGGACGAGATCGTCGACTTCATGGCGGAGCAGATCCTCTCGGACCTGCCGTTTGCCGCCGGCGATGACGTCTGCCTGCTGGTGAACAACCTCGGGAGCACCACGATGATGGAGCTGCTGATCGCGACGCGCCATCTGTTCGCGATCCTCGACGGCCGAGGGGTCACCGTCCACGAAACCACGGTCGGTACCTTCGCCACGTGCCAGGAGATGGCGGGGTTCTCGTTCACCCTGATGCGCCTGGATGACGAGCTTCGACTTTTCTACGACATGCCGGCCCGGTCGCTCGGCTTCACGCGGGCATGAAGATGGACGCGGACGGTGCGCTCGACCTGCCCAGCCTGACGAACGTGCTCATGGGGGTGTGCGATGCGATGGTCGCGTCGATCGATGACTTCACGCACGCGGACCAGGCGATAGGTGACGGCGACCACGGGCTCGCCATCGGACGTGGCTTCCGCGCGGCCCGGGAGGCCATTGCCAGCCACCCCTACGTCGACGTCGGCGACCTCTTCGATGGCATGGGCCTCGCCATGCTCACCTCGATGGGCGGTGCATCGGGGGCCATCTACGGCACGCTGTTCCGGCGCGGTGGGCGCGGCCTCCACGGCCGGCAGACATTCGACTCGGAGGCGCTCGCCGTCTTCCTCGAAGAGGGACTTGCCGGCGTGCGCGAGCGAGGCCAGGCCAAGGTGGGTGACAAGACGATCGTGGACGCGCTGCAGCCCGCGGCCCTGGCGGCCCTGGACGCGACCGACCGCCCCCTTGGCGCCGCGCTGGCCGCGGTCGCGGAGGCGGCCGGCGAAGGCCTGCTGCGCACGAAGGAGATGCGCGCCACGCTCGGGAAGGCGCGAACGCTCGGCGACCGCGCCATCGGCCACGTGGATCCGGGCGCCCTCTCGTTCACCAGCATGATCCGCAGCCTGGCCCGGCTCGTGGCCGAAGCCCGATGAGCTCGAAGTACGCGGTCGGAGTCGACTTCGGGACGGAATCCGGGCGCGCGGTGCTGGTCGACGTGGCCGACGGTCACGAAGTCGCCACCGCCGTCTACCCGTACAAGAATGGCGTCATCGCCGAGGCGCTCCCGCTGGCCGGCAATCCTGTGCGCCTTGAGCCCGACTGGGCGCTCCAGGATCCCGAGGACTACCTGCGGACGTTCCAGGTCACGGTGCCTGAGGTGCTGAGGAAGGCTGCGGTCGACCCCCTCGACGTGGTCGGCCTCGGGATCGACTTCACCGCGTGCACGATGCTGCCGACGCTCGCCGATGGCACGCCCCTCTGCCTCGTGCCGGAGCTCCGGTCCAACCCCCACGCCTGGGTGAAGCTCTGGAAGCACCATGCCGCGCAGCCGGAGGCGGATCGAATCAACGCCACGGCCCGCGAGCGCGGTGAGCCGTGGCTCCCGCGCTACGGCGGCAAGATCTCGTCGGAGTGGTTCTTCGCCAAGACCCTCCAGATCCTCGATGAGGCGCCGGCGGTCTATGCCGCGGCTGCGCGGCTCATCGAGGCGGCCGACTGGGTCGTCTGGCAGCTGACTGGCGAGGAGACGCGCAACACCTGCACGGCGGGCTACAAGGCGATGTGGTCGAAGCGCGATGGCTTCCCGCCCGACTCCTTCTTCGCCGCTCTCCACCCGGGCCTCGAGCACGTCATCGACGAGCGGATGTCGCGCACGCTGCAGCCGATCGGCGACCGAGCGGGCCTTCTCACCGCCCGAGCCGCGGCCTGGACAGGCCTGCGACCCGGCACCCCCGTGGCAGTGGCGAATGTCGACGCCCACGTCTCCGTCCCGGCCGTCGGGGTGACCACGCCCGGGACGCTCGTGGCCATCATGGGGACGAGCATCTGCGACATGGTCCTCGGCACGGAGGAGCGGCCGGTCGAGGGGATGTGCGGCGTGGTCGAGGACGGCATCCTGCCGGGCCTCTTCGGCTACGAGGCCGGCCAGTCCGGCGTGGGCGACATCTTCGCCTGGTTCGTCGAGAACGGCGTGCCCGCCGGGTACGCGGAAGCATCCCGGCGCCAGGGTGTCGACCTGCACACGTTGCTCGAGGCCGAGGCCGCGGAGCTGCGGCCCGGCGAGACAGGGCTTCTCGCGCTCGACTGGTGGAACGGGAACCGTTCCGTCCTGGTGGACGTCGACCTGACCGGCCTGCTGATCGGGGCGACCCTCGCGACACGGCCGCCGGACATCTACCGGGCCCTCATCGAGTCGACCGCATTCGGGATGCGGGTCATCGTGGATGCGTTCGAGCGGGGCGGCGTGGCGGTCAACGAGATCGTCGCCTGCGGCGGCCTGCCGGATCGGAATCGCCTCCTGATGCAGATCTACGCCGACGTGACCGGCCGGCGCATCCGGGTCAGCGCCTCCTCGCAGACGCCGGCGCTCGGGTCCGCGATGTTCGGAGCCGTGGCCGCCGGCGCGACGGTCGGTGGCTACGACACGATTGCCGAAGCTGCCGCTCACATGGCGCACGTCAAGGAAGAGGCCTTCGTTCCCGACCTCAGGCACCAGGCCGTCTACGCGGGGCTGTACGAGGAGTACGTGGGCCTCCACGACTACTTCGGGCGCGGCGGCAACGACGTCATGAAGCGGCTCAAGGCGCGAGCCCGGGATACGCGCCTCGGAGGCGGCGAGCCGCGCGCCGCCGTCGAGGCTCTGAATCCGCCCGGCCGGCGGGGAGCCTGATGCGCCTCGCGGCGCTTCGCGAGCGGGTCTGTGACGTCGACCACGGGCTGGTGTCCGCGGGTCTCGTGGTCCTCGCCTTCGGCAACGCGAGCGGGGTCGACCGAGGCGAAGGGATCATGGCCATCAAGCCCAGCGGCGCCGACTACGATCGGCTGCGCCCGCGGGACATCGTCCTCGTCGCGCTCGACGACGGGCGGGTCATCGAGGGGGCCGGCCGCCCGTCGTCCGACACCCCGGCCCATCTCGTCCTCTACCGGGGCTTCGAAGGCATCGGCGGCATTGTCCACACCCACTCGGTCCACGCAACGGGCTGGGCGCAGGCCCGCCGGGAGATCCCCTGCCTCGGCACGACCCACGCCGACCATTTCCACGGCTCGGTGCCGGTGACCCGGTTCCTGACCGACGACGAGATCCGGGGGGACTACGAGGCCAACACCGGGCGGGTCATCCTCGAACGGTTCAGCAGCGCCGGGATCGACCCTGCCGTGATGCCCGCCTGCCTCGATGCGAGCCACGGTCCATTCGTGTGGGGCGACGCACCCGAAGCGGCCCTGGAGAACGCGATCGCGCTTGAGCACGTCGCCGCGCTGGCGATCCATACGTTGAGGCTCGCGCCTGATGCCACGCCAATCCCCGGTGTGCTCCTGGACAGGCACTTCTTCCGCAAGCACGGACCCGGTGCGTACTACGGCCAACCGACTGGTGCATTGGGGCCCATCGGAGGCCCCGTGCCGGTTCTGCGGAGCGAGGCCTGACGGCGGCAGGGTCCTCGTGGGGCGGCTCCGGGTCCGGTTCGCGCTCGCCCGTCGAGACGATCCGCGGTCCACATCGAGATCCGCCCGCATCGTCCGAACGACAGCGCCGGTCGTCGGGCCCGGCGCGCCGGTATCCTTCGGGCATGCGATTGAGCCATCTGTTCTTCACCACCCTCCGCGACGACCCCTCCGACGCGGAGATGCCCAGCCACCGCCTCCTGGTCCGGGCCGGCTACATCCGCCAGCTCGGGGCCGGCATCTACTCGCTCCTGCCGCTCGGCTTCCGTGTCGCGAAGCGGGTGGAGCAGGTCATCCGCGAGGAGATGGACCGGATCGGCTGCCAGGAGATGGAGATGCCGGTCGTCCATCCGGCCGAGCTCTGGAAGGAGACGGGACGCTGGTACCAGATCGGCCCCGAGATGGCGCGCTTCAAGGACCGCGGCGGGCGCGACATGGTCCTTGCCATGACCCACGAGGAGGTCGTCGCCGACCTCGTGCGCGACCTCGTCAAGAGCTATCGCCAGCTCCCGATGATGGTCTACCACTTCCAGACGAAGTGGCGCGACGAGCCCCGCTCGCGCGGCGGGCTCATGCGCGTCCGCGAGTTCGTCATGAAGGACTCGTACACCTGCGACCTCGATGACGCCGGCCTCGACGTCGCCTACGAGTTGCACTACGAGGCCTACACCCGGATCTTCGAGCGCCTGGGCCTGCGGGCGATCGCCGTCGCCTCCGACGTGGGGATGATGGGCGGCTCCGGGGCCCACGAGTTCATGGTCCTCAACAGCTTCGGCGAGGACGTCCTGATCCTCTGCGAGACGTGCGGTTACTCGGCCAACCGCCAGGTGGCGAAGGTCCGCTTCTCCGAGCCGCCGGCGGCCCCGCCCCTCCCGCTGGAGGAGGTCGCGACGCCCGGCACGGCGACGATCGCCGACCTCGCCGCCTTTCTCGGGATCAGCCCCGAGGAGACCGCCAAGGCCACCTTCTTCGTGGACGGGGACGGGCGGCTGATCACCGCCATCGTCCGCGGCGACATGGAGGTCAACGAGACCAAGCTCGCCAACGCGACCGGCGCCCGGGCGCTCCGGCCGGCCCAGGCAGACGAGATCAAGGCCGCCGGCATGGAGCCCGGCTACGGCAGCCCGATCGGCGCGCGCGGCGCCTTCGTCCTCGTGGACGAGCTGGTGGCGCGATCCTCCAACCTCGTTGCCGGCGCGAACCGGGAAGGGTTCCACTACCGCAATGTCAACGTCGGGCGCGACTTCACGCCCGACCTGGTCGCGGACGTCGCGAACGCCCGGGAGGGCGACGGCTGCCCCACCTGCGGGGCCCCCGTGATCCTGCGCAACGGGATCGAGGTGGGCAACATCTTCAAGCTCGGCACGAAGTACACGAGCGCCCTCGGCGCCACGTACCTCGGCGAGGACGGCATGGCGCACCCCATCGTCATGGGCTCCTACGGCATCGGCCTCGGGCGTGCCGTCGCCTGCGTCGTCGAGGCCCACCACGACGCGAAGGGGATCGCCTGGCCGGCCGAGGTCGCGCCGTACGCGGCCCACCTCGTGACGCTGTCGGCGGCGAAGGACCCGCGCGTCACCGAGATCGCCAAGCGGCTCCACGACCGGGCCCGCGAGGCCGGCCGCGAGGTCATCTGGGACGACCGCGACGAGTCGCCCGGCGTCAAGTTCACCGACGCCGAGCTCCTCGGGATGCCGCTGATCGTCACGATCAGCCCGCGCTCGCTGGCCGCCGGCGGCGCCGAGGTGACCGTCCGGGCGACCGGCGAGCGGACGATCGAGCCGCTCGAGGCGGTCGAAGCGCGCCTCCTGGCCCCGGCCGGGTAGGCGGGCGCCGGACAGCGGCCGCCGGGGCTCCGATGGGCGCGCTGCTGGAGTACGGCGCGTTCCTCGCCCTCATCGCCGCGGCGCTGCTCGTGCTCGCGGCCATGCTCCAGCGGCGGGGCGCTCGGCAGGGGGCGGCCGGGCGGGTGGGCGTCGATCCCGCGGTCCGGGCGCGCCTCGCGGCGGCGGAGGAGCGGGCTGCCGCGGCGGACCACGACGCGGCCATCCTCGTCGAGCTGGTCGGCGTGGGCGCCGTGCGCGTGGCGCCGGACCTCACCGTGACCGCCGCCAACGAGACGGCCCACCGGCTGGTGGGACGCCGCCCAGGGACGATGGTCGGCCGGGGCGTGCTCGAGGCCTTCACCGACCACCACGTGGAGGCGATCGTGCGGACGGCCCTCGAGGCCGGTTCGGCGGTGGGCGAGGTGGTCGTCCGCACCGAAGACGGGCCGACCCTCCTGGCGCGCGCCCGGCGGACGGCGTCGGGGGACGCGTGGCTGGCACTGGAGGATGTCTCGGAGCTCCGCCGGCTGCAGCGGATTCGCACGGAGTTCATCGACAACCTCAGCCACGAGCTTCGGACGCCACTCACGACCGTCAGCCTCCTCGCGGAGACGCTGGCCGCCGACGCCGCCTCGCTGCCGCCCAAGGCCGCAGAGCGGGTCGCGAAGATCGAGGTGGAGACCGGGCACCTGGTCCAGATGGTCAACGAGCTTCTCGACCTCTCCCGGATCGAGTCCGGCATCGCCACCGTGGCCGTCGACGACGTCGACCTCGGGCGGCTGGTCACGTCCACCGTCGACCGGATTCGGCTCTTCGCCGACCGCCACGGCGTCACCATGGAGGTGGTGGTCCCGGGGACGGTGCCGGCGGTCCGCGGCGACCGGGACCGGATCGGCCAGGCGCTCCTCAACCTCCTCCACAACGCCGTCAAGTTCAGCCCGACCGGCTCCGCGGTGACCGTCCGCGTCACCCCGACCGAGAGCGAGGTCGTGGTGGCCGTGCAGGACCGCGGCCAGGGCATCCCGCGCAGCGCCCTGCCGCGGATCTTCGAGCGCTTCTACAAGGTCGACCGGGCCCGCACGCGCGGCGCCGGCGGGACCGGGCTGGGCCTCTCAATCGCCCGCCACATCGTGGAGGCCCATGGCGGCCGGATCTGGGCCGAGTCGGAGGACGGCGTGGAGTCGACGTTCTCGTTCGCCATTCCCATCACCGGGCCGGACCTCGCGGCGACGCCCGGCGGCTGACGGTGCTCCTGCTGGCCCACCGGGGCGATCACCGCGGGGTGCCCGAGAACACGCTTGCGGCCTTCGCCGCGGCGCTCGCGATCCCCGGGATCGACGGCCTCGAGCTCGACGTCCGGGCGTCCGCCGATGGCGTCGCGGTCGTCCTTCACGACGCGACGCTCTCGCGCGTTCAGGGTCGCCGGCTTCGTGCGTCGCGGCTGACCGAGGCGGGGCTCGCCGGCCACGGGGTGCCGGCCCTGGCTGCCGTCCTCGCGGCGTGTCCCCCCGGCACCTACCTGGACGTGGAGCTGAAGGAGGACCTCGGCGAGGTCGCTCTCGCTCCGCTCCGGGCGGCGCGGGGACGCCTCGACGGGAGCGTGGCCGGCGTCGTGATCAGCTCGTTCGACCACGCGGCACTGGCGACGGTCCGCCGCCTCGCGCCGGCCTGGCCGTGCTGGCTGAACAGCGCGTGGCTCTCGGACCGCGCGATCCGCGCGGCGGCCGCGCTGGGCTGTGCGGGGATCGCCACCGAGTGGCACCGGATCGACCCCGCCCGGGCCGCCCGCGTGCGCGACGCCGACATGGACCTGGCCGCGTGGACCGTCCGGG
>CAZVPS010000003.1:0-35683 GCA_964629105.1 uncultured Anaerolineaceae bacterium | reverse complement strand
CGCGGCCCTGGTGGGGCGCGACTCCCCCGGGGTTGCCGCGGCGCTCGATGCCGGCGCCGCCGCGCTCGACGCCGTCGACGCGGCCGCGGCTGCCCTGGCCGCGCGGCTGGCGTCCATCCCGCTGATCGGCGCCGACCGGGCGATCCGGCATTCGTCCATGACGCTCGCTCGCTACGACGCCGCTGCCTCTGCCCTCGCGGCCGTGGATCCGCTCCGTCCGGCCTGGGAGCTTTTCACGGCCGGGGTCGTGCCGGCCACGGAGCTCACCGGCCACCTGCTTGCCCACGACCAGACTGCGGCGACGGCGATCCAGTCGGGCGGCGCGGGGAAGTACCCCCAGGCCATCGCCCGCATCGACAAGGCGGCGGCCGAGCTCGCGGCGGCCCGGACCATCCGCGACCGCCTGGCCGCGACGGTCGACGTCGCGACGCTCGACGAGTGGCTCGACCGCAACGTTGCCTACGACGACGCCCTGCGCGACCTCTGGGACGCGCTTCGCCGCTCGAGCGGGCGGGTGACCACCGCGGTCCGCGACGCCGCAGCGCGCGAGCGTGCTGCACGGGAGCTGCTCCCGCCCGACGCGCGCGCCCTCGTCGTGATCCTCGGCGACGTGGCCCGGGGCGGCCTCAACCAGGCGGTGATCGTCATCGAGGAAGCCCGCGGCCGGCTGCTGGACGCCGGCGTCCGCGCCGGAGCCTCCCCGGCGCCCTGACCGCGGCTAGACTGGCCGCACTCCGCCGGGCCGCCCGCCGGTGCCCATGCCATCGTCCTCACGGGAGCCGTCACTCTCATGCAGCTACGCGTCGTCACCGACCAGCCCTGGGACGTCAAGGCCGACGTCCTGGCCCTCCCCGTCACCCCCGAGCTCGCCTTCGACGGCGCGCTCGGCGAGCTCGATCGGCGCGGCGGCGGCGAGCTCCGCGCGCAGGCCGCCTTCGGCGAGCTCGCCGGCACCAGGTTTGCGACGGCGGTCTCCGCCGCCGGTGACCTGCCGGCCGGCCGGCTCCTCACCGTGGGGACCGGGCCCGCCGCCGAGCTGGACCGCGAGACTGTCGTGCACCTGGGGGCGACCATCGAGCGCCGCCTTGCCGGGCGTCCGGTTCACGCGCTCGCGATCTGGGTCGGCGACCTTGCCGGGGCGCTCGAGGGCGGCGCGGCCGCGGTCGTCGAGCTGCTGGCGCGCGGCGTCGTCGAGGGGAGCTTCGATCCGGCGGCCATCTACCGCGCCGCGCCGGAGACGTCCCCGCCCGCGCTCGACGAGCTGATCCTCGTGGCCCCGGGGTCCGACGCCACGGCTCTCGCGGCTGCCGCCGAGCGCGGTGTCGTCATCGGCGAGGGGACGAACCTCGCGCGGCGGCTGGCGAACCGGGCCGCCAACGACGTCAGCCCGGCGGTCCTCGCGGACGAGGCGCGTGCCATCGCCGCCGCCCACGGCCTCTGGATCGACGTCATCGACGAGGTTCGCGCGGCGGAGCTCGGGATGGGGATGTTCGTGGCGGTCGGGCGCGGCAGCGCGAACCCGCCGCGGATGATCGTGCTGCGCTCGGGCGGGGAAGGCGAGAAGGATGCCCTGGGCCGTCATCTCGCGCTGGTCGGAAAGGGCGTCTGCTTCGATTCCGGCGGCATCTCCATCAAGCCGTCCGACCGGATGGAGGAGATGAAGATGGACAAGTCGGGAGCGTGCACCGTGCTCGCCGCCGCGGCGACCGTCGCCCGCCTCGCCCCCGGCACGCCGCTCCTCGCCCTCGCCCCGGCCGTCGAGAACATGCCGGGCCCGCACTCCACCCGGCCCGGCGACATCGTGACCGCCCTCAACGGCAAGACCGTGGACGTGATCAACACGGACGCGGAGGGGCGCCTCATCCTCGGCGACGCCATGACCTACGCGGAGCGCCTCGGGGCGACCCACCTGGTGGACGTCGCCACTCTCACGGGCGCGGTCGCCCGCGCCTTCGGCCACCTCGTGGCCGGCGGGTTCGGGGCGCCGCAGGCGTGGTACGACGACGTCGCGGCGGCGGCCGCCCGGGCGGGCGAGCGCTTCTGGCAGCTGCCTTTCGTCGAGGAGTACTGGGCCGAGATGGACAGCTGGTACGCGGACATGTCGAACACCGGGTCGTCGGCGGAGGGCGGGCTGATCCGCAGCGCGCTCTTCCTTCGCCAGTTCGTGACGGTCCCGTGGGTTCACCTCGACATCGCCGGCACCGCGTACTTCCGGAAGGCCACGCCGTGGGCCGCCCGCGGCGCCACGGGCGCGTCGACCGCGACGCTCGTTGAGCTGGCGCTCGCCGGGGCCCGCTAGCCGCGTGGAGCCGTCCGTCCTCGCCGCCGGCCTCGGGATGGCCGGGGCCGCGTGGGGGCTCGTGGCCGACCGCATCGGGGCCCGCTGGCCGGTCCACGAGGCGGAGGTCGACGCTGCGGGCGCGATCGTCCGGCCGGCCGGCTGGGTCCGCCCGGTCGACTGGCGGACGGTTGTCGTCGTCCTCCTCGGCGGCACGTCGCTGGGGGCGCTCGCGCTCCGCTTCGCGGACCCCGTCCCGCTCGCGATCTTCGGGACCTTCTTCGCGGCGCTGACGCTGCTCCTCGCGACCGACCTGGACCAGCGGCTCCTGCCCGACGTCGTCACGCTGCCCGCGATCCCCCTCGCCCTCGTGATCGACCTCGGCGGGGCGAACCCGCTCGTGCCGCCCGGGGCGCTGCCCGCGGCGATCCTCGCGGCGCTGGCCATCCCCGCCTTCCTGTTCGCCGTGGCGATCCCCTTCGGGGCCGGGGCCATCGGGATGGGCGACCTCAAGCTGCTCGTCTCGGTGGGACTCCTGGCCGGCCTCGCCCGCGCGGTCACGGGGGTCGTGGTGGGAGCCCTGGTCGCGGGCGTCGTGCTGGCCATCCTCCTCGCCGCGCGCCGGATCACGCTCCGGACCTACGTTCCCTTCGGACCGTTCCTCATCGTCGGGGCGTACTGGGCGGTCCTGGTCGCGCTCTGACCCGGTCGTCCGGGTGGCGGTCTCGCGGCCGAGGAGTAGAATGCGCGCCAGCCGGGTCGTCCCGAGGCGTGCCCCTTCGGACGGCGACGCACCGGCGGGAAGGACACCGCCATGGCGCGGCCTCGCGCCCAACGGAGCACCGCTCGCACGATGACGACGCCAGCCTGATGCGCAGACACGCCACACCCCGCGCGGCGGGGTGGACGCCGCGCCGCACGCTTCTCGCCCTTCCGGGCCGCCCGGGGGGCATCTCCGTGCGCCTCCTTGTCGCGATCCTGGTGCTCCCCCTGCTCCTCGGGATCGCCGGCCCGCCCACCGCCCGCGGCGACGAGCTCTCCGACGCGGTCGCCCGTCAGAAGGCGCTGGCGACCCGGGTCAAGGAGCAGCGCGAGCAGGTGGCGAAGCTTCGGACGCTCCAGAGCGGCCTCGCCCAGGAGATCTCCTCCACCCGGACCGCCCTCGCCGGCATCAACGCGAACCTCGCCGAGACGAAGACGCGGATCACCCGCCTCGGGAAGCAGATCACCGAGGTGCGCGCGATCTACGGCGACCTGGTCACGCAGGTTGCGCTGCTGGGCCGCCAGGTCGTGGCCATCGAGGAGGAGCAGGCTGAGAAGGCCGAGGAGCTGCGCCAGCGCAAGGCGCTCCTCGCCGCCCGCGTGCGCGAGGCGTACCGGACCGACCGGACGCCCCTGGTCCAGACGATCCTCTCGTCCGGCACGTTCACCGACCTTCTCCAGGATGTCGGGTCGTACCTCGACTTCGGTGTCCAGGACCGGGCACTGGCGGGCCGCATCGAGGCGGACGCGCGCACCCTGGACGCCCTCCGCGCGCTCCTCGTCGACACGCGTTCCGCCCGGCAGGAGCTGCGCGACGAGACCCTCGCCCAGAAGCGGCAGCTCGACGCCGGCCTGGCGGAGCTGAAGGCGGCCAAGGCCCGCCTGGCGAAGCTCCAGGCGGAGACCGCCCGGGAGCTCGCGATCCAGCGCGCCGCCTACGCCCGCATGGCGAGGAACAAGGGCGCCCTACAGACGGCGATCGCCCGCAACGTGGCGGCCCAGAAGAAGCTGGCGAGCCAGATCGCGACCCTCGTCGCCCGCCAGCGGAGTCTCGGGAACATCCCGTCGGAGTACAACGGGACGCTCTCCTGGCCGATGAGCGCCACGCTCACCCAGGAGTTCGGCTGCACGGGGTTCCCCTGGGAGCCACCAGTCGGAGGATGTGCGCATTTCCACCAGGGGATCGACCTGGCGGCTCCCATGTACACCCCGATCCGCGCGGCGGGCGGGGGGGTCGTCGTCTTCGCCGGCCCCAACCCGTACGACCCCTACCCGAAGGCCTGGATCGTGATCATCGCCCACAGCGAGTCGCTCCAGACCTGGTACGCCCACGTCGACAACGCCGTGAAGCTGCCGGCGGTCTCGGCCGGGGATACGGTGGTGGCGGGGCAGGTGATCGCCTACATCGGGATGACCGGCCGGTCGACCGGGCCGCACCTCCATTGGGCGGTGGTGTTCAACGGGAGCTTCGCGAACCCCCGCCTCTTCCTCTGACGCTCCGGAGCAGTCGGGCCCGCACCCGGAGGGACCGGAGCCGCGTGATAGGATCGAGCGCGGAGCGACCCGGCCCATCCAGGCCCGGGCGTGAGGAAGGCCGATGAAGCGGACCCTGGCGGTGATCCTGGCCGGCGGCGAGGGCGCCCGCCTCTCGATCCTGTCGGAGGCGCGGGCCAAGCCCGCGGTGCCCTTCGGGGGCAAGTTCCGGATCATCGACTTCGCCCTGTCGAACTGCGTCAACTCCGACATCGACAACGTGGCCGTCCTGACCCAGTACAACCCGCGCTCGCTCTCGGACCACATCGGCTCGGGCCGGCCGTGGGACCTGGACCGGAACCAGGGCGGGATCCGCATCCTGCCGCCCTACATCGGGCGCGGCAAGACGAGCGAGTGGTACCGCGGCACCGCGGACGCCGTCCTCCAGAACATGTCCGTGGTCGACCATGCGCCCGGGGACGTCGTCCTGGTCCTGGCCGGCGACCACGTCTACAAGATGGACTACTCGCCCTTCGTGGCCTTCCACCGCCAGCGCCAGGCCGAGGTGACGATCGCCGTCCGCCGCGTGCCGCTCGCCGAGGCGAGCCGGATGGGGATCCTGGCAATGGACGAGACGGGCCGGATCACCGAGTTCCAGGAGAAGCCGAAACAGCCGAAGTCCGACCTCGCCAGCATGGGCGTCTACGTCTTCAGCAAGCGGGCGTTCCACCGCTTCCTGGACGAGAGCCATCCCGACTTCGGCAGCGACGTGATCCCGGCGATGCTCGAGGGCGGCGCCCGGGTCTTCGGCTATCGCTTCGACGGCTACTGGCAGGACGTGGGGACGATCCACAGCTACTGGGAGGCCAACATGGCGCTCCTGGAGGATCGCCCGCAGCTCGACCTCTACGACAAGGAGTGGCTGATCCACACGCGGTCGGAGGAGCGCGCGCCGGCGAAGATCGGGTCGACCGCGCAGGTCCACCGGAGCCTGGTCAGCCACGGCTGCCAGATCGAGGGGACAGTCGTGAACTCGGTCCTCTCGCCCGGCGTCGTCGTGGGCATCGGGGCGGTCGTCCGCGACTCGATCCTCATGTTCGACACCGTCGTCCGGCCGGGCGCCGTCGTCGACGGGGCGATCCTCGACAAGGAGGTCACGGTGGGGCCCGGTGCCATCGTCGGCGAGGGCGCCGACATGAGCGTGGCGAACCGCCTCAACCCGAGCCACCTCACCACCGGCATCACGATCGTCGGGAAGCGCGCGGTCCTCCCCCGCGGCATCCGGATCGGGCGCAACGTCCGGGTCGACCCAGACGTGCGCACCACCGACTTCCCGGGCCGGACCGTGGAGTCCGGGGCGACGGTGGTGCGCCAGGACGCCCGCCCGCGCCGCCGCACCCGCGCGGCGGGCGGCGAGAACGGGTGAGCGCGGCCGGGACGCCGACACCGTCGACGATCGAGGGCTGGCTGGCCGAGCTCGAGCTGGGCTCCGCGGAGCGCCAGGACCGTGAATCGGTCGCCTCCTGGGACCTCCGGCTCGACGGGCGCCGCCGCTTCGACCTGTGGGTGACGGTCATCCTGGACCCGGCGACCGCCGTCATCGTCTGGGCCCACCTCGCGCCGCCGATCAACGACTCGTTCCGGGTCTCCTACCGGCGCCTCCTGCGCTGGAACGACGAGTTCTCGTTCGTGAAGTTCGCCCTCACCGACGACGACCGCCCGGTGCTGGCCGTGGAGATCCCCCTCGACCGGCTCGACCGCGACGAGCTGGGCCTCGCGGTCGCCCGCGTCCTGGCGATCTGCGACCTTCTCCTCGAGGAGACCGCGGGCTGGGCGTGGGCCGGCGGCCGCATCCCCGACTGGAGCGGGCGCACCTGCCGCCAGGCCGGGCTGTTCGACCGCTACGCGGGCCGGCTGGGCGAGCTGGCCGGGCCGCGCTGACCCGCAGGCGCCGCCGCGCACCGCCCTGCTAGGATCCGACGATGCGGCTCAAGCCCCACCGGCCCTCGCACGAGATCCTCTCCGGCGAGTCGGCGGACGTCTACTTCGTCCGCGCCACCCGAATCCTCGAGCGAGAGGGCCTCGACCCCCTCGTGGTCATGGAGGTCTTCAGCCGCGGCGAGGGCGTTCTGTGCGGCATCGACGAGGCCAAGAACCTCCTGGGCCACGTCCTCGAGCATGCGGACCCCGACGAGGTCGTCGTGGAAGCGCTCGACGACGGCGACCTCTTCTCGCCCAGGGAGGTCGTCCTCCGGATCCGTGCCCGCTACCGGGCCTTCGGGCTCTACGAGACGGCGATCCTCGGGATGATGGCGCAGGCCACCGGCTGGGCCACCGCGGCCCGCCAGTGCGTGGAGGCTGCCGCCCCGCAGCCGGTCATCAGCTTTGGCGCCCGCCACGTCCACCCCGACGTCACGGACGTGCTGGACTACGCCGCGATCGTGGGGGGCTGCGTGGGGGCGTCCACGCCGGCGGGGGCGCGCCTGGCGAACCTCAACCCGACCGGGACGATGCCCCATTCGCTCGTCCTGATCGTGGGCGACACGGTGCGGGCGGCGCAGGCCTTCGACCGCGACCTGGAGCCGGAGGTGCCGCGCATCGTCCTGGTCGACACGTTCAAGGACGAGGCGGAGGAGGCGCTCCGGGTCGCCGATGCGCTGGGTGAGAGGCTCTACGGCATCCGCCTCGACACGCCGTCCGAGCGTGGCCGCGTCACCGCCGACCTCGTCACCGAGATCCGGGCGCGCCTGGACCAGGCGGGCCACGGCCACGTGCGGATCGTCGTCTCGGGTGGCCTCGACCCCGACCGGATCCGCTCCTTCAAGGAGCAGGGCGCGCCCGCCGACAGCTTCGCGGTCGGAAGCTACATCTCGGGGGCGAGCCCGATCGACTTCACCGGCGACATCAAGGAGATCGACGGGCGACCCATCGCGAAGCGCGGCCGGATCCCGGGGATCACGGCGAGCCCCAGGCTCACACGGGTCGACCTCGCGGCCTGGCGGAGCGCCGTTTGAGCGCCGTCGCCCGCGTCGACGTCCTGACGCGGGCCGAGGCCTCCGCCCGGGCATCCCGCGTCGGCCGCGTGGCGTACGCCCTGGACCTCGACCTTCGGGCCGGCGGCCGGACGTACGGCGGCGTCGCCCGCCTCCGGTTCCCGGTGACCGGCGAGGGGGACCTCTTCCTGGACTTCCGCGGCGGCGAGGTGACGCGCCTCACCGTGAACGGACGGGCCGTGACGCCGGAGCGTCCCGGGCACCGGATCCTCCTGCCCGGACGCCTCCTCGAGGCGACGACCGAGGTCGAGGTCGCCTACGAGAACGAGTACGACCGGGGCGGCGACGGGTTCCACCACTTCGTCGACCCGGAGGACGGGGCGGAGTACGCCTACTCCAACTTCGAGCCGTTCGAGGCGCACCGGCTCTTCCCCTGCTTCGACCAGCCGGACCTGAAGGGGACCTACGCTGTAACGGTCCGCGCCCCCGGCGACTGGACGATCATCGCCAACGCGCCGGCCGCGGCCGTCGTGCCCGTCGGCGACGGGCGGCGGGAGCACCGCTTCGCGCCCACGCCGCCGATCTCGTCGTACCTCGTGGCGGTGATCGCGGGCCCCTTCGCAGGCGTTCGATCGCTCCACCGCGGCACGCCGCTCGGGATCTGGACGCGCCGCTCGCTGGCCCCCTTCCTGGACCCGGACGAGATCTTCGAAGTGACGAAGCAGGGGCTCGACTTCTACGCGGCCCTCTTCGAGCACCCGTTCCCGTTCGCGAAGTACGACCAGATCTTCGTCCCCGAGTTCAACTCCGGGGCGATGGAGAACGTGGGCGCCGTCACCTTCAGCGAGAACTACGTCTTCCGCGACCCGCCCACCGACACGCAGCGGCTCATGCGGGCCGAGACGGCGCTCCACGAGCTGGCCCACATGTGGTTCGGCGACCTCGCCACGATGCGCTGGTGGGACGACCTCTGGCTCAACGAGAGCTTCGCGACCTACGTCTCCAACCTCGCCCTCGCCGAGGCGACCCGTTTCGACGGCGCCTGGCGCGCCTTCCACGCCGACATGAAGCGCTGGGGCTACCAGGCGGACGCGCGCTCGACCACCCACCCGATCTCGGGTGTCGTCCTCGACACGGATGCCACCTTCTACAACTTCGACGGGATCACGTACGGCAAGGGCGCTTCGGTCATCAAGCAGCTGGTGGCCGAGATCGGCCAGGACGCCTTTCGGGCCGGCCTCCGGATCTACTTCCGGCGCCACGCGTGGGGCAACGCGACCCTCGCCGACTTCCTGGCGGCCCTCGAGGAGGGTGCGGGGCGCCCACTCCGGGACTGGAGCCGGCGCTGGCTGGAGACGGCGTCCCTCAACACGATCGAGGCCGCCTGGACCGTCCGCGACGGACGGGTCGAGCGGCTCCAGCTGACCCAGGAGGCGCCCGAGGACCACCCGACGCTCCGCCCCCACGCGCTCGAGCTGGCGCTCGTGCGTGCGCCCGGCGACGGGCCGGCGGAGATCGACGTCGTGCCGGCCCGCCTCGAAGGAGCCGAGGCCTGGGTCGAGGCGGCCGTCGGGCGGCCGGCGCCCGATCTCGTCTTCCCGAACCACGGCGACAACGGGTACGCCCGCGTCCTGCTCGACCCGGTCTCCCTCGCCGCCGCGCCGCACGTCCTGGCGCGCGTCGCCGACCCGCTCCTGCGCCAGCTCCTGTGGGGGACGCTCTGGGAGATGGTGCGCAGCGCGCGCAACTCGTCGCTGGCCTTCCTGGAGCTGGTCCGCACTCGCCTGCCCGAGGAGCGGGACGACCAGATCCTGCTGGCCGCCCTCGACGCGTCCCGCGAGGCACTGGCCCGCTACGTGCCCGAGGAGCGGCGGATGGACGAGGCCCGTCGCTTCGTGGCGGCGGCCCTCGAGGCGCTGGAGGGGTTGCCCGAGGGCGACCTGCGGACGCTCTGGCTGCGGGCCGCGATCGGCGCCGCCGCGGAGCCCGCCGACGTGGCGGCCCTGGCCCGCGTCGTCGACCAGGAGCCCGGCCGCCCCCGGGTGCGGGTGGACCGCGAGATGCGCTGGGGCGTCGCCGCCCTGGCGGTGGCCCATGACCTGCCCGGGGCGCCGGAGCGCGTCGCGGCCGAGCGTGTCGCGGACCCGACCGATCGCGGCGAGCGGGCGGCCCTGCGCGCCGAGACGGGCGCCCCCGACGCGGCCGTCAAGGCGGCCGCCTGGGAACGGATCCACCGGGAGGGCTACGGGTCCTTCCACCTCACCCAGGCGGCGATGCTCGGCTTCAACCACGCTCACCAGGCGGCGCTCCTGGCGCCCTACATCGATCGCTTCTTCGCGGCGTTGCCGGCGGTCGCCGCCGAGCGCGACCACGCGTTCCTGCGGGCGTACGTCACGGCGCTCTTCCCGGCGTACTGCCCGGAGCCTGCGCTCGTGGAGCGCGCCCGCGCCTTGGCCGAAGACGAGGGTGCAGAGCTGCCCAGCCTGCGGCGGCTGCTGCTCGAGGCGGCCGACGACATGGAGCGCGCGATCGTCTGCCGCTCGTTCGCGTCGCTGCGGGCACGAGCGCTCGCCTGACGCGCAGGGCGGCTCGTGGCCGCCGCCGTGCCGGGGGCGTTCGCCTGACGCGCACGCCGATCCGTGGGAGGATCGGCGCATGGACGAGGAGAAACGCGGCGGCGACACGGCGGCCCCAGGCCCCGGGCCGGGCGAGTCTGCGGGCCCGGTCCCGGGAGAGCCCGACGTGGCCCTTGGGCCCGGCCAGCCCGAGAGCGCCTACGAGCTGCTGCAGCGGGGCCAGGCCCTGCTTGCGCGGCGGCATCACGCGCAGGCTGCGATTGTCCTCGCTCGGGCTGCTCGCCTGGAGCCAGGCCGCGGCTCGATCCTGGAGCCCCTCGGGAGGGCCTGCTTCATGACCGGGCAGCTGGAGCGCGCGACCGAGGCCTTCGAGGCACTCCTGACGGTGGACCCATCCTCGCACTACGGCCACTACGCGCTCGGCCGGACCTTCATCCGGACGGGCCGCGCGGCCGAAGGGAGGACGCACCTCCGTCTCGCGGCGGCGCTGGCGCCCGAGAGCCCGCTCTACCGGGGCGCGCTGCGGCGCCTCGCCGGGGAGTAGCCAGCCCGCGGCCGCGCGGCCCGGCCACCGGGGCGTCGTCGGCCTGCTCGGCCCGGGCCACGCAAGGAATCCGGGCCGAGCACGCTGCGCTTGAGACCGCAGTGCGCCGAAGAAGTCAGCGTCGGCGTCAAGCCCAGCACGCTCGCCGCGGATTCCGTGCACGAGGATGGGGCGCGTGGGGGCGCGTGGCACCCGGGCAGCAGGCCGATCAGCCCGGCGGCGCCGCCTCCCGCTCGGCCTCCATCCGTCGCGCCAGCCAGAGGATCCCGACGAGCGATTTCGCGTCGCCGATCTCGCCGCGCTCGGCGGCCGCGACGGCGTCGCGCCAGGGGAGGCGGACCAGCTCCAGCACCTCGTCCTCGTCGGGATCGAGGCGGTCCGGCCCGGCGAGCGTGAGGTCCGTGGCGAGGTAGAGGAACATCCGCTCGGTGGCAAAGCCGGGCGCAGTCCAGAAGTCCGTCAGCCGCTCCCAGTGCCCGGCACGGTACCCCGTCTCCTCTTCCAGCTCGCGGCGGGCGGCCACGTCGGGATCCTCGGTCGCGCCTGAGGCCGGGTCGCGGTCCAGGGTCCCGGCCGGGATCTCGAGGAGGGCCCGTCCGGCAGGGTGGCGGTACTGGCGCACGAGGAGGACCCGGTCCTCGGGATCGACCGCCACGATCGCCACGGCGCCCGGATGAACGGCCACGTCCCGTCGCGCCCGCCGCCCGTCGGCCCGCTCCACCGTGTCCACCCGGAACTCGAGCACGTGGCCCCGGTGGAGGAGCTCGGACGCGACGAGGCGCTCGGCGAGGGGAGGCGCCAGGGGATCGACGAGGGGATCGGCGTCGGACATGGCCCGATTATCGTCGCCCCCGGACGCAAAAGCGCCCCCGGACGCGACGGCAGGGCGGCAGCTGCCGCCCGACGCCCTCTGCCGCCCGACGCCTCAGCTCGCTGCGGTGCGCCGCAGGCTCAGCTCCGACTCGGCGTCGAACAGGTGCATCTTGTCGAGTGGGATGTGGACCGTGACCACGTCGTCCGGGCGGACGCGGCGGTCCGCCGAGACGATGGCCACGATGTCGGCCCCGGCGATCCCGATGTGGAGGAGCTCCTCGTTGCCGAGGTACTCGACGACGTCGGCCCGGGCCTCAACGGTCGCGCTGGTCCCGCCGGTGGGGGCGACGTCGAGGTGCTCGGGCCTGATCCCGACGGTGAACCGCCTGCCGGAGACGGCGCCGACCGCCTCGCGGAAGGGCACGGGGAGCGGGACCTGCACGCCCTCGCCGCGCAGCACCGCGGATTCGCCGGTCCCCGTCAGCTCGACCGGGAGGAAGTTCATGGCCGGGCTGCCGATGAAGCCCGCCACGAACTTGTTGTTCGGATGGTCGTAGAGCGCCTGGGGCGTGCCGACCTGCTGGAGCTTCGCCTGGCTCATGACGGCGATCCGCTGGCCCATCGTCATCGCCTCGACCTGGTCGTGAGTGACGTAGACGATCGTCGTCTTGAGACGCTTGTGGAGCCGGGCGATCTCGGCGCGCGTCTGGACGCGCAGCTTCGCGTCGAGGTTCGAGAGCGGCTCGTCCATCAGGAAGACGGCGGGCTCCCGGACGATTGCCCGGCCCAGGGCGACGCGCTGGCGCTGGCCGCCGGAGAGCTCCTTCGGCTTGCGCTGGAGAAGCGCCGTGAGCTGGATCGTCTCGGCCGCCGCCTTGACCCGCCGGTCGATCTCCTTCTTCTCGACCTTGCGGAGCTTGAGGCCGAAGGCGAGGTTGTCGTACACGTTCATGTGGGGATAGAGCGCGTAGCTCTGGAAGACCATCGCGATGTCGCGATCCTTGGGCGCGATGTCGTTGACGACCCGGTCGCCGATCGAGATCGTGCCCTCGGTGATGTCCTCGAGGCCGGCGATCATCCGCAGACCGGTGGTCTTGCCACAGCCCGATGGGCCCACCAAGACCATGAACTCCCCGTCCTCGATGGAGAGGCTCAGGTCGTCGACGGCCGTCACCTCGCCGTACTTCTTGGTGACATGGTCGAACGCGACGGTGGCCATGCGCTTCTCCTCCTCCCGGTCGGGTCATCGCGGGCCCTTGCATCACGGCCGCCGAGGCGGCGCGGACGGGCCCCGTACGAGGTGCCGGCTCGGGGTCGGGCGGATCGTAGCACCGGGTCGCAAGGGTTCGCGGCGTGGTTCGGAGGCCGCGCGCGGGCGGGCTCCCACTCGGTCGCGGCGCGCGGCGGGCGACCCCGGCGCTCCCGCCGGCTCCGGCTTTACAGCGGGATCGCGAAGGCGAGGACCACCAGGATCGTCGAGGCGACGATCTCGACGATGCCGACGTGGATCGGCCGGAGCGGGCGCGCGGTCCCGGCCCGCCGGCGCTCGACGAGCGGCAGGGCGATCGCGCGCGCGGTGAGGCCCGCCGCGCAGGCCGCGTACGGCCAGGGGAGGAAGGCCGCCGCGAGCACGACGAGGGCGGCGTGGAACGCCGCCGAGAGGGCCGTGAAGCCGCGGTTCCCGCGCTCCCGGATGACCGAGCGGACCACCAGGATGGTTCCCCCGAGATAGGCCGCGGCCACGAGCGTGGCCCGCAGCACGGCGTCCGTCTCCCACGCTCCCGAGACCTGCGCGGCCGCCGGTGCCAGCACGAGGGCGATCGCGGCTTGGGCCAGGCTGGTGACCAGGTCCCGCGGCGTGCCCGGGCGCGCCCCGCCGACGATCAGGGCGCCGGCCGGGACGACGACGACGGCGGCGAGCAGCAGGGACGGGAAGGCCAGGACCAGGAGCGCACCGGTCGCGGCGAAGACGCCGCCGTAGAGGGCGAGGGAGGGGACGAACGACGGGCGCCGACGCGCCCGCAGCCACGCCTGGGCAGTGGCGGCGGCGAGATAGCCCGTGACCGCCGCCCCGGCGAGGACGAGATGCCAGGGCGACGGGGCCGAGGCCGCGATGCCCAGGAGGAGCGGCACGGCGAGCATCGCCCAGGCGCCGTGCTGGTGCGGGAACCAGAGGGTGCGTGCCGGTGCCGCCCGGGCGGGGGAGCTGCGTTCCATCATTCGTACAGTAGCGCGGTACGGGATTTACCATCTTGCCCGAGCGGGCTCGGACGCGGATGCGGGAGGTGTCCGGCCGGGATCGCGCGCGGGTGCAGGGCCGATCAGCCGCGGGCCGCGATGAAACGGTAGCCAAGCCCGCGCTCCGTCCGGATGTACCGCGGATGGTCGGGGTCGTCACCGAGCTTGTCGCGGAGACGGCGGACGTAGACGCGCAGGTAGTCGACCTCGTCGAGGTACTCGCGGCCCCAGACCTTGGCCAGCAGGGTCCCGTGCTGGAGGACGTGCCCGGAGTTCCGCACGAGGTGGTACAGGAGCTTGTACTCGGTGGGCGTCAGGTCGAGCCGCTCGCCGCAGAGCCGCACCTCGTGGGCGGCGAAGTCGACCTCGAGATCCAGGGCCCGGAAGGACGGCGCGCGGCTGGTCGGGGGCGGCATCTCGTGGCGGCGCAGGACCGCCCGCACGCGGGCCATCAGCTCCAGGTGGTTGAACGGCTTCGTCACGTAGTCGTCGGCGCCCAGCTCCAGGCCCTTGACCTTGTCCATCGCGTCGTCGCGTGCCGTCAGCATCACCACGGGGACGTCGGAGAAGAGGCGGATCTCGCGGAGCACCCCGAAGCCGTCCACGTCGGGCAGCCCCACGTCGAGGAGCACGATGTCAGGCCGCTCCCTCTCGACGATGTCGAGCGCCTGCTCGCCTGTGCCGGCGCCCAGGACCTCGACGTCGCGCCATTGGAGCGTGAACCCCAGGCGCACCGACTCCACGACGTCCGGCGCGTCGTCCACCACCAGGATCCGCATCACTCCACGTCCGACGGCCCCTCGGCGGGCACCACGACGCTGAAAACGCTGCCGTAGCCCGGCACGCTCGTCACATCGATTCCGCCGCCGTGCGCCTGGGCGATCGCGAGGGCGGTCGGCAGCCCCAGCCCGACCCCGCCCCCGGCGCCCTTGCGGTCGTTCTGGCCGACGAAGAAGCGCTCGAACAGGTGCGGCTGCTCGTTGATCGGGATCCCGGGCCCCTGGTCGGTCACCGCCCAGGTGACCGAGCTTCCCACGGGACGAACGCGGACCGTGATCGTGCCGCCCTGCGGTCCGTACTTGACGGCGTTGGAGATGAGGTTGACGACGGCCTGCTCCAGGCGGCGGTGATCGCCGAAGACCCGGACCGGCGCGCCCGGCACGTCGAGCTCGATCGCCTGGTCGCGCTGGGCCGCGAGGGGCGCCAGCGAGGCGACGGCCCCGCGGGCCATCGCCGACGCGTCGAAGCGACGCAGCTGGAGGACCACCCCGCCGGTCCGAAAGCGGGCGATCTCGAGGATGTCCCCGACTACGCGCTGCATCCGGTCGGCGTTCCGCTCGATCGTGGCGAGGAGCGCATCCTGCTCCGCCGCCGTCGGCGTCGTTTCGGGATCGCGGAGGACGCCCACGCACGTCCGCACGGCGGTGAGGGGGGTCCGAAGCTCGTGGGCGATCGTGGAGAGCAGGTCCGTCCGCAGCCGCTCCAGCTCCGCGAGGTGGAGGTTGATCTCCGCGTTCGCGCCGACGCCGGCATCGCGGACCTGGCGCCCCAGAGTGGTGAGCACGTGGACCCGGCCGTCGCCCTTGTGCCGCGCCACGCGGACGAGGCCCAATCCGGCCAGGTCCGCCAGGAGGGCGACGGCCCGCGCCTCGCCGAGGTGGGCCCCGGCGGCGGCGAACCGTTCCACGAGGTCCGCCGGCGTCGCGCCCTCGCCGACGAGGGCCAGCGCCGAGCCGACGAGCGGCGACGGCCCGGGTCCGTCCGACGCGGGGAGATCGGCGCCGTACTTCACGACGGGAGCATACGCTGGGGGTCCGGCCACGGGTCAGGCCACGCCCACGACGGCCACGGTGCGTTCGCCCGCCGGGGCCGCGACGCCCACCCGGTCTCCGGGGCGACGGCCGAGGATCGCCGCCCCCAGCGGCGTGTCGATGGCCAGCCAGCCGTGACCGGGATCGCCGTCGCCGGGGATCACGAGGGCGTACGTCACCGTCTCGCCGTCCGCCTCCCGAAGGGTCACGCGACGGCCGATGGCCGCCCGATCGCAGTGGTCGACGAGTTCCCCACCGTCGAGGATCGCCCGGATCAGCGCGAGCCGCGCTGCCGCCTCGGAACGGCGAAGGGGGAGCGTGACGGGGGCATCCGCCGGCTGCCGCAGGTCGGCAGCGAGATGGCCAGCCTCAACCGCGAGCGCCCACCGGGCTTCGCTCGTCATCGGCCACCGCGAGGAGCTCGAAGTCGACGACAACGGCGGCACTGGGGCTGTCATGAAGTTCCTCGTGGTCGTAGGTGCACATGCACGGGCCGTCGGCGGCGCAGCCCGCGCAGCAGAACGCGAGGCCGAGGTGGAAGGTCGGCCGGCCCGCGATCGCGTCGTCGCAGGTGGCGCAGGTGAAGGTCGGTTGCGTCGGCATCTCGGTCCTCGACTGGCGGGACGCGCCCGCGTTGGCGTCCGGCGGGCGCGTCCCTCGGTGCTGGCGGAACGCCACGCCCTGCATGGTCGACGGCGGACCTGAACCGGGCGGGGAACGCGCATGAACGGCGCGTGAATGTCGCCGCCCGGATATTCACGGGGCGTTCATGTGCGTCCATCGGCATGTTCGTGCGGGCGCGCGACCCTGCTCTCGGGCGGACTGCGCCGGCACGGGCCGGCCCCGCCCAGCCGACCGGAGCCATCGATGACCCAGCTGCTCACCCGCGCGCCCGCCCCCGGCGCCGGAGCCCTCGCCGCCGCCCTCGCCCAGTTCGACGCCGCGGCGGACCACCTGGGTCTCGACGACGGGATCCGGCAGATCCTGCGGGCGCCGCAGCGCGAGCTGACCGTGCGCTTCCCGGTCCGGCTCGACGACGGCAGCGTCCGGGTCTTCACGGGCTACCGCGTGCAGCACAACGTCGCGCGCGGGCCGGCCAAGGGCGGGCTGCGCTACCACCCCTGCACCGACCTCGACGAGGTCCGCGCCCTCGCGATGTGGATGACCTGGAAATGTGCCCTCGTGAACGTCCCCTTCGGCGGGGCCAAGGGCGGCGTGACCTGCGACCCGCGGACCATGAGCCCCAGGGAGCTAGAGGCACTGACGCGCCGTTTCGCGACTGAGCTCGAGGTGCTCATCGGGCCGGATTCCGACATCCCGGCCCCGGACGTGGGCACGAACGCCCAGACGATGGCCTGGATCATGGACACCATCTCCATGCACCGCGGCTACAGCGTGCCCGGTGTGGTCACCGGGAAGCCGGTGGCCATCGGCGGCTCCCAGGGCCGCGCCGACGCGACCGGGCAAGGCGTCGTCTACACGATCGAGGAGGCGGCAGCGCGGCGTCTCGGGTTCCCGCTCGCCGGCGCGACGGCCGCCGTCCAGGGCTTCGGCAACGTCGGAGAGGCGACCGCCCGGCTCCTCCACCAGGCCCGGGCGCGCGTCGTCGCCGTCACTGACATCGGCGGCGGCGTCTACCGCGAAGAAGGCCTGGACGTGCCCTTCCTCCGGCGGTTCATGCAGGAGCGCGGCTCCCTGGCAGGGGCGCCCGGGACGGAGCCCATCGACAACGAGCACCTGTTCGGGCTCGACGTGGACGTCCTGGTCCTCGCCGCCATGGAGGGCCAGATCACGGCCGCGAACGCCGGGAACGTCCGCGCCCGCATCCTCGCGGAAGGCGCGAACGGCCCGACGACCCCCGACGCCGACCCGATCCTCCAGGACAACGGCGTCGTGGTCATCCCCGACATCCTGTGCAACGCGGGCGGGGTCATCGTCTCCTACTTCGAGTGGGTCCAGAACCGTGAGTCGCTCTTCTGGACCCCGAAGCTCATCAACGGCCGGTTGCGCGAGGCGATCCTGGCGGCCGCGGCTGCCGTCTGGGAGCGGGCGGACGCCGACGGGATCGAACCGCGGCGGGCCGCGCACGCCATCGCCGTGCAGCGCGTCGCTGAGGCCTCCGTCCTGCGCGGCCTCTACCCCTGACGAGTTCGCGGTTCCTCCTCCGGGGCCCGGCCGCTCACACCCGGCCGGGCCCGCTCCCTCATCCAGGCGCGGAGGCGCCGGCGGTCAGCACCGGCGGCGGCATCACTCGCGTGCGGCTGCCTTCGTCCGGGCGCGGGCCGCGACCGGCCCCGGCGATCCATGCACGGCCAGGGCCCGGGCCTGCACCTTCGGGCAGATCCTTGCGCCGGCGTTGACATCCGGGCTACCTGTCTCCAGCATCGCTTCTCGATGGGCGATCACCTGGGCGTCAGGCGTCCCTTCGCCGAGGAACCCGAGCTCGACTCTGCTCGCGTCCCGGGGCGGGCGGACGCGCCTGGAATGGGCGCGGCAGCGCCCGGCCAGGTCCCGGTCGGCGCGTTGCTGGGCCTGCAGCGCTCGGCCGGCAACGCGGCCGTGGTCCAGATGCTGCGCGCGCGCCCGAGCGCGGCCGCCCCGGCCGCCCCGGCGCCGACCACCGGCCGACAGGAGGAGCCCGTCGAGTCGGCCGGGCCGGAGCCTTCGCCCGAATCCCTCGTCGGCGAGGTCCCGGCGCTCGAGGAAGGCGAGGTGCCGACCAAGGCCGAGAAGGCGGAGAAGCGCGCCGAGCGGGATCTCCCGCCGGACGACGAGGAGCCGGTCGAGGTGGGCGGCGGCCCCTTCCCCATCGCCGAGCCGGCCGCCGTCGCGGGCGAGTTCCAGGACGCGGGGCGCGAGGGGTCCGTGCCCTTCGGCGACGCGGCGGACGAGGGCTTCGACCCCCTCCACCCGGACGGCGACCTGCGGCCGCACGCGTTCACCGGTGGCGGTCGGACCGGGACGAAGGCCTGGGCGGGCGGTGGCGGTGCCGGCCCGAAGGGCAACCAGCCGGCCGGCAGCATGGAGAAGGTCGACCCGGACTACGACTCGTACTGGGGTGGCTTCACGGAGAACGCCGACGCCTGGGTGATGGAGGGCACCGGCATCGTTAACGTCAAGCGCGACTACGTCTCGAGCGCCCCGGGCGACCAGGGAGGCGGCTGGTACGTGACCGACAAGGCAGCCGCGGCGCTCGAAAAGCACGAGCAGAAGCACGTGAGGGAGTCGCGATCGGTCTACATCGACAAGGTCCAGCCGCTCCTCGACCGGATCGCGAACAGCTACAGCTACGGCAAGGGCAAGGTCTACAAGTCGGTCGACGCGAAGGCCCTCGTCCGGCGCTACGTCGACTGGCCCGCCTCCATCAGGGCGTTCGATGAGGACGACAACGCCTCGAACGCCCCGGGCGGCCGGGTCGACACGGAGGACCAGGGGTCGGTCAACTTCCCGAACCAGATCGGCGCGGGCACGGTCAACGGCAAGGAGTTCCAGAACCGCCTGAAGATGCCGACGGAAGAGGCCCCGCCGAAGTAGGCAGGGATCCCAGGCCGCAGCCCCCGGGCGCCCGGCCTGACTCGTACCTCGACAGGTCAGCGGCCCCGTCGATCCACGAAACGACACCCGGCGGACTCGCCGTGCCGCCCGCGGCGACGCCAGGTGCGAAAAGGTGGGGTGGCCTACGGGGCTTGAACCCGTAACCTTCGGAGCCACAATCCGATGCTCTGCCGATTGAGCTAAGGCCACCGCGCGTCGCGCTCGCACCGACCGGCGTGGCGGTCGGGGAGCCCGTGGGCGAGGGGAGTGTAGCGGAATCCCGTCGTACGGGACCTGCGGCCTCCGGCGACCACGGGGCACCCGGTCGGCAGTCGGCCATTGACGCGGTCCGCCGCCCACCGCGGGCCCACCCCTGCCCGCGTGCCGTGCCCGGCAGGTTCCCGCCCGCCGCATTGAGCTCTCCGCCTCCCGGCCCCCCCGTCGGCGGTGGTGAGTCTCCCCGGCATCACGATGGGGCGGCTGCCGCTCGGAACCCCCCGCGTTCGCCGGGGTTCGGCACGTTCCGGCGGGGGTTTCATGCTGCCGGTGACGTCCGGTGAGTCCGCCGGGACTCACGGCCCTGCTGGCACCGGTGCGGCCGAGTCGGCAGGCCGGCGTGGTGTGCCCCGGAGCCCGTGCCGAACCCCGGCGCGGGCTCCCAGCCGGGTCCGGCCGTCGACGGAAGCAACCGCAACATGGTGCTCGGAGGCCTCCAGGGAGATCCGCGCCGATTCGCGCCGATTCGCGCCCCGGCCGGAGGTTGGACTCCGGCGCCGGGACTCAGCGATCACCGGGCATCGACCGGGTTCATGGGCGGATCGTGTGCCATCCCATCGCCCTGTCTGGCGAGCTGGTCGAACCGGTCATGGCCAAGTGTATCCTGGCCCCGCTCCTCGATCGGACCGTAGACGGTGGGGTCGAGACCCCAGGAGGGCATGTTGCGGCGGGGGGGCATGATCGCGGGCTGATTCTCCCGCTCCGGATCCGCGTCGAGTCCCCGGCGCGGGTCCTCTCGTTCCCGGGGCGCGGCCGCCTGTGACCTGCGCACGCTGGCACTGCGCGCGACGCTATTCCTCGACGGGCTTGAGGTCCTCGTCCCAGGCCCAGGCGTCGATGTCGGGCGGCTCATAGCCCAGGATCGTCAGGGCGTGGCGGACCTGGGTCCGGTGCTCGCCGCCGTGGTCCAGCGCCTGGGCGAACAGGACGATCGCGGGAACCGTGACCGGCTCTCCCCGGAACGTGGTGTGAAGGACCGTGTCCGGCTCGAACGAGGCCGCGAGCTCGACCAGGGCCTCCGCGCTGGCCCGGACGCGCCGGCGGAGGACGCGCACGGACGGCGCGAGCGCCTCGGGCGGCGACGGCGGGTCGGGCTGGTTGGGCGCGGGCCCGGGCCGCTCGCCCTCCCCGCGGAGGCGCGAGACGTAGCGCTCCTCGGCCTCGACGAGGTGGCGCAGCGTGGAGCCGAGCCCGCCGTAGGTGCCCTGGGTCACGAACTCCAGGTGCTCCTCCGGGAGCCCCTCACAGGCGGCGAGGAGGCGGTCGGTGGCCCACGCGTGGTGGCGGAAGAGCGCGACGAATCCAGCGTCCATGCCCGGAAGAGTACGCCGCCGCGGCCCGCGGCGGGCGGGCGGCCTCCCGGCATCGCGTTGGGTACGGTTCGCGGCACCGCCCGCGGGCTCCGCCGGGACCTTGTCCGGACTACCGTCTGGCACCCGTCCGGGACCATCGGGCGACGGAACCCGGCGGGGCCGAGCGGTACGGTTCAGGCGTGACGTACCCCATCCACCGCCGATCGCCGCTGAGCGGCCTCGTGGCGCTCGTCGGGGCCGCCTTCCTGGCCACCACCGTCGGCGTCTTCGCGCTGCCGGCCCCGGTCGCCGCGTGGGACGCCGCAGCGTGGGACGCCGCAGCGGAGGCCGAGCTGGTCCAGCTGACCAACCAGGCGCGCGCAGTCGCCGGCGTTCCCGCTCTCAGGCTCGATTCAACCCTGACCTCGATCGCCCGCTGGCGCAGCAAGGACATGATCGTCCGCGACTACTTCAGCCACGACATCCCGGGGACCGGCAGCGTCTTCGACGTCCTGCAGGAGAAGGGTTACTGCTTCAACGTGGCCGGGGAGAACATCGGCTGGATCACCGGCCCGGACGACACAGCCGCGCAGGGCGTCCAAGTGATGTTCATGAACTCGCCGGGGCACCGCTCCAACATCGTTGGCAGGGCATGGGACGTGATCGGGATCGGTGCCTACAAGGGCGACACCGACAAGAAGATGTTCACGGTTCTCTTCGCCGACAAGTGCGGAGGCGCGGCGGTCCCCACCCCGAAGCCCACCCCGAAGCCCACCCCGACGCCGACGCCGAAGCCGACCCCGACCCCGACCCCGACCCCGACCGCCGGCCCCAGCGCGGCACCCACCGCGGCCCCGACCGCGCGCCCCACCCCGAAGCCCACCCCCAAGCCGACACCGCGGCCGACACCGCGGCCGACACCGCGGCCGACACCGACGGCGGCCCCCACTGCGGCCCCGACTGCGAAGCCCACGCCGACGCCGACACCGGCACCCACCCCGACCCCGACCCCCACGCCGACGCCGACACCGGAACCCACGCCCACGCCGACACCCGAGCCGCCCTTCCGGAGCGAGCCGGAGGACAACGCGCCGCACGTTGACATTCCGTCGCCGGACCGGTCGTACCGGGTCATCGAACCCGCCTCGGTTCCCGCCCCGGCCGCCGGCCTGCTGGACGGCCTGATCGACGCGATCTTCCGGTTCCTGTTCGGCACCTGACGGCACCAGCCCTGGCGGCGGTCGATCGCGACCTGCGCCGGTGCTACACTCGGGCCGCGGTGATTGGTCCCCACGCCGCGTCGCTCGGAGGAGCTGCCTGATGCCGCCCATCCTCGAGGCGCGCGACGTCGTCCGGACCTACGGCATGGCCGCCGCGGATGTCAACGCCGTCCGTGGCGTGTCACTGGCGGTCGAGCGCGGTGAGTTCGTGGCCGTGATGGGGCCGTCGGGCTCCGGCAAGAGCACGCTCCTCCACATCCTTGGCTGCCTTGACCAGCCCACCTCCGGCGAGGTGATCCTTGACGGTGTGGCGGTGAGCCGTCTCAGCGACGACGCCGCGACGAAGCTGCGCCGTGAGAAGACCGGCTTCGTGTTCCAGTTCTTCAACCTGGTCCCGATTCTCTCGGTGCGCGAGAACGTCGCCCTGCCGTTCATCGTGGCGGGCCGCGACCCGGGCGGGCGCGAAGAAGCGGCGGCGATCCGGGAGATGCTCGAGGCGGTCGACCTGGCCGACTTGCAGAACCACCGCCCGGACCAGCTGTCGGGCGGCGAGCAGCAGCGCGTCGCCCTTGCCCGGGCGCTCGTCCATCGCCCGGCCCTGTTGCTGGCGGACGAGCCGACCGGCAACCTGGACTACGCGACCGGTACCGAGATCCTTGACATGCTCTGGCGCCTGTGCGCGGAGCTGGGCCAGACCGTGGTGCTGGTCACCCACGACGCCAAGGCCGCCGCCCACGCCGACCGGGTCCTCGTCCTTCGCGACGGCACGGTCCTCGACGAGATCGTCCTGGGGCGCCGCGCGGACCACGCCGCGGGCCCGCTCATCGTCCGCCTCGCCGCGCTGGGTCTCTAGCCGTGCGCCTCTCGAACTGGCTGGCGCGCCGGAGCCTGCTCGCCCGGCCCCTGCGGACTGCCCTGACCGTCCTCGGCATCGCCCTCGGGACGGGGGTTCTCGTCGCCGCCCTGGTCCTCAACGCGGCCCTCGACTCGGCCGTCGACCGCAGCGTCCGCGAGATCATGGGTCGCGCCGACATGCGGGTGGCGGCCTTCGAGGAGAGTGGGCTGTCCGCGGCCACGGTGGCCGTGATCGCCACGACGACCGGCGTGGCGACGGTCGGCCCGACCCTGGAGCGCCGGACGTACCCGCTGCCGGACCGGGCCAGCGCGGCGCTGCCCGCGCCGGTGACGGTCGTCGGCGTGGAACGTGCCGCCGATCCGGCGATCCACGATCGGCCGCTCACGGCCGGGGCGCCGCTGGGCACGGGCGACGACCACGGGGCGCTCGTATCGGCGACCCTCGCCCGCGAGAACGGCCTCGTGGTCGGGGACACGATCACGCTCCTCGGCGACCCGGCCGCGGCCCCCACCGGCTTCCGGGTGGTCGGCGTCCTTGCCCCGTCCGTCGCCGATCCCGACCCGGCGGGTCGGAGCGTCGTCGTGCCCCTGGAGGCGGCGCAAACCCTGTTCGCCACCGACCATGTGACCGCAGTTGAGGTCCTGCTTGTGGACGGAACCGCGGGAGCGATCGTCATCGCGAGGTTGGAGGAGCGCCTCAGGAGCGAGCCGTACACGATCAGCACGCCCGCCGACGTGGCGGCCGGCATGGAGGCGGCGACCGCCGACATCCGGGTCGCGATCGCCCTCGTCGCCGCCGTCACGCTCTTCGGCGGTGCGTTCCTGATCTTCAACACGCTCTCGATGACGGTCGCCGAGCGCACCCGCGACGTCGGGCTCCTCCGGGCGGCGGGGATGACCCGTCGCCAGGTGACGCTCATGATCCTTCTCTCGGCCGCGCACCTCGGCGTCGTCGGAGACGTCCTTGGCGCGCTGGCCGGCATCGCGATGGCGGCCGGGGCCATGGCGCTGCTCACGGGACCCGGCGGGGTGCCGCTCGGCGAGCTGTCCGTGCCGCCCGGGGCGCTGGCGCTGGGGGTTCTCCTGGGCCTCGTGGTGACGCTGGCGGCAGCGGTCGAGCCGGCGCTCCGAGCGGGCGGCATCTCGCCGATGGTCGCGCTCCGGCTCCGGGCGGACCAGGCGGCCGTCCTCCGCGCCCGGCTCCGCTGGCTCCTCCTGGTCTTCGCCGTCGTCGGGGTCGTGGGGCTTCTCCTGTGGCCCGGCGCCGCGACGGGTCGCCCGGGCCTGGTCCGTCCGCTGGCCGTCTTCGCGATCCTGCTGGGGGTCGCTCTCGTCTCGTCGTTCGTCACCGGCCCGCTCGGGCGGGTCGCAGGGCTCCTCGCCAGGCCGTTCCTGCCCGCGGAGGAGCGCCTGACCCGCGGCTCGCTCACCCGCGACCGGAGCCGGACGGCGCTGACCGTGGGGGCGCTCGCCGTGTCGCTCGCCGTCCTCGTCGCCCTCGCCGGCGTCGCCGACTCCACCCGCCAGGCCGCCACCGCGTGGCTCGAGGAAGTGGTTCCCGGCCAGCTGCTCGTCACGTCCATCCGGCCGGTCGCCGCGGACGAACCGGCGGTCGCCGAGATCGCCGCGGTCCCGGGCGTAGCCCGGGTGAGCCCCCTTGGCCGCTTCTCGATCGCGCTCGAAGGGATTCGGACCGACGCCGTCGCCGTGGTTGGTGCCGATCTGCTTGCGGACGCGCGCCTGCCCCTCGTGGCGGGCGACCGCAACGCGGTGTTCGCGAGGCTCGACGCGGGGGGGGCGGCGATCGTGCCGCGGAGCCTGGCCGATCGGCGCGGGATCACGGTCGGGTCGACCCTCGTCGGGATCGGCTCGATCGATCTCACGGTGGTCGCGATCGCCGAGCGGACGATCCCCGGCGCCGTCGGCGAGGCGATCCTCGTCGGCTGGCGTGATGCGACGGAACGGCTCGGCGTGCTGGGCGCCGACGCGTTCGCCGTCCGCTTCACGCCCGGCCAGGAAGCGACGGCGCGGCCGGCCGTTGAGGCTGTCGCCCGGAGCTTTGCCCTGGAGCCGGCGACCCTTGGCCAGGCGGCCGGGGCGATCGGCGCGTCGATCGATCGCCGGGCGGCGCTCCTGGCGGCACTTGCGGCGGTCGCCGTCCTCGTCGCGGTCCTGGGCATCGTCAACACGCTGGCGATGAACGTCCTCGAGCGGGTCCGCGAGCTGGCGCTCCTCCGTGCCACCGGCCTCACCCGGCGCCAGGCGTGGCGCCTGGTGGTGCTCGAGGCCGCGATCCTCGGGTTCGTCGGTGCGCTCATGGGCGCCGTCGCCGGGCTCCTCGCGGGCGCCGCCCTCGTGCTCCTGGCAAGTGGCGCCGCAATCCCCTTCCAGCCGCCGTGGGTGGTGGCCGGCTTCGCTCTCGGCGGGGGCCTGATCCTGGCGATCCTGGCGGCCCTCTACCCGGCCCGCCTTGCCGCCCGCGTGGAGATCGTCCGGACCCTGGTGCGCGAGTGAGACGCGCGCCCGCGCGCTGGTAGACTCCGCGCACCGCGGCCGTCGGCCGCCCACGGGGAGCGTGCCCACTCGATGTCACTCGCGACCGAGCGCCTCAACCGGCTGCCCGCCGCCGAGCGAGGGATCACGATCGGCGACTTCCTGGTTCCGATCGCCGTCGGCGAGCGGCTCAGCACCCGGGCGCGGCACATCGCCCTCGTCGTGACCGGGGCCGTGCTCATCGCCCTGGCGGCGAACGTCCAGCTCGTCCTGGAGGGCCAGACGATCCTCCTCCCGGGCGACGTCCGGGTCACGCTGCCGACCTCGCCCGTGCCGATCACCGCCCAGACGTTCTCCGTCCTCCTGGTCGGCGGCGCCCTGGGCTTCCGCCGCGGCGTCCTCGCCGTCGCCCTCTACCTCGTGGTCGGCCTCTTCCTTCCCGTCTACGCCGGCAGTTCCTCGGGCCTCGACACCTACCTCGGCCGCGAGGGCGGACGCTGGGTCCTGGGCGCCACCGGGGGCTACCTGCTGGGCTTCCTGCTGGCGGGCGCGGTCGTGGGACGGCTGGCCGAGCTGGGCTGGGACCGCCACGTCGGCGGCGCGGTCGTGGCGATGCTCGTCGGCAACCTCGCCATCTATCTCGTCGGGATCCCCTGGCTGATGGCCGCGGCCGGGTTCGATCTCGAGACGGCGATCGGAAAGGGCCTCGCCCCGTTCGTCTTCGGGGACCTGCTCAAGCTCGCCCTGGCGGGGATCGCCTTCCCCGTGGCGTGGTGGATCGTCGGCCGCCGGACGGGCGAGCGCTAGGAGGCGCCGGCGGAGCCATGACGGCCCCGTTCCTCGACATCCTCGCCGCGGCCCTCCCGGATCTCCGGCTGACCACCGACGCCTCGGACCGCGAGGCGCACCGGCGCGACGAGACGGCCCACCTGGAGCCGCCCCTGCCGCTCGCCGTCGCGTTTCCCGCGTCGACGGCGGAGGTGTCCGGGATCGTCCGTCTTGCCGCCGCCCACCGGGTCCCCCTCGTCCCACGCGGCGCCGGCACCAGCCTCTCCGGCGGGGCGATCGCCGTGGCGGGCGGCCTCACGATCTCGCTCATGCGGATGAACCGGGTTCTGGAGATCGACGAGGAGAACCGGGTCGTCGTCGTCCAGCCGGGCGTCGTCAACGCCGACCTCAAGCAGGCGGTGGCCGCCCACGGCCTCCTCTACGCGCCGGATCCCGCGAGCTACGAGACGTGCACGATCGGCGGGAACCTGGCCACGAACTCCGGTGGCCTCTGCTGCGTGAAGTACGGCGTGACGCGCGATGCGGTCCTCGGCCTCGAGGTGGTCCTCGCCGACGGCGCCGTCATCCGGACCGGCGGCCGCAACGTGAAGGACGTCGCGGGCTACGACCTGGCCGGCCTCTTCGTGGGCAGCATGGGAACGCTGGGGGTCATCACCGAGGCGACGCTGCGCCTCATCCCGATGCCGGCCCCCAAGCAGACGCTCCTGGCCTTCTTCCCGACGATCGAGGCGTCCGGCGAGGCGGTGGCCGGGATGGTCCGCGACGGGGTGCAGCCGTGCACGCTCGAGCTGATGGACGCCTTCACGATCCGCGCCGTCAACGCGGCGTACACCCTGGGCCTCGACGAGACCGCCGCCGCGATGCTCCTCGTCGAGTCGGACCTTCCCGGGGCTCCGGCGGTGGAGGAGCTCGACCGCGCCGAACGGGCCTGCGCGGCCGCGGGGGCGGGGCTCCTCGTCCGGGCCCAGGACGCGGCGGAGGCCGACATGCTCCGCCAGGGCCGCCGGATGGCCCATTGGGCGCTCGACGCGATGGGCGTGAGCCGGATGGAGGACGTGGTGGTGCCGCGGAGCCGCGTCCCCGACCTCCTCCGTGCCATCCACGAGATCGGCGACCGGCGCGGCCTCCGGATCGGCGTCTTCGGGCACGCCGGCGACGGCAACCTCCACCCGTCCTTCGTCTTCGACCGCGAGGACCCGACCGGCGCCTCGCGGCTCCGGGAGGCCCAGGACGACCTCTACCACGCCACGCTGGCGCTCGGCGGCTCGGTGACGGGCGAGCACGGGATCGGCGTGGTGAAGAAGGCCTGGCTGGAGGCGACGCGGGGCGCCGACGCGGTCCGCGCCATGCGGGCCATCAAGGCAGCCCTCGATCCGCTGGGGATCCTCAACCCCGGCAAGATGCTCTAGGGGCCCCTACCATCGCGCTCGTGACCGCCGATCCCCGCGTCCTCGTCGCCGTCGACCTCGGGACCTCCGCCGTGAAGGCAGGCGTCCTCTCCCCGGACGGGCGCCTTCGTGGTTTCGCCCGGGTTCCGTACGCCCTGCTGCTCGACGGCGTCCCGGGTCGCGCCGAGCAGCGCCCGGATGCCTGGTGGACGGCGCTCGTCCGCGGGATCGGCATCGCCCGGGCCCAGGCCGCGGTGGACGGCCCGGTCGAGCCGATCGCCATCTGCGTCGTCGGCCAGGGCCCCACGCTCGTGGCGACCGCCGCCGACGGCCACGCCCTGGCGCCGGCCATCACGTGGCTCGACCGGCGCGCGGGCGGCGAGACGGCGGCGGCTGCGGCCGCCATCGGCCGCCAGGGCTGGGTGGTGGGGCTGCTCGGCCGGGCGCGCCTCCTCGCGACGCTTCGCCCGGAGGTGGCCGAGGGCGCCGCCTGGTTCCTCTCGGCGTGGGACCACGTGGCGTTCCGCCTGACCGGCGTGGCGGCCGCGTCGCTGCAGGACCCGTCGGAGGCGATCACCGCGGCGGAGGCAAGGGCCGCCGGGCTCGACGAGCGGATCGCCCCGCCGCCGGTCCGGGCCGGCACCGTGATCGGCGGGCTCCGGGCCGGGTCGGCTGCAGAGCTGGGCCTCCCCCTTGATCTCCCGGTCGTGGCCGGTGCGAACGACGCGATCGCGACGTTCCTCGGCGCCGGGCTCACGGCCCCGGGCCAGGCGATCGACACCGGCGGGACGTCCGGCGGCTTCGGGCTCTACGTCGAGCGCCCGGTTGTCGTGCCGCCGCTCTGGACGGGGCCCGCGCCCCTGGTCGGCCTCCACTACGTCGGCGGGGCGATGGCCGGGACGGGCAAGGCGCTGGACTGGCTGGTGGACGACGTGCTCGGCGGGTCGACGCCCCTGGCCGAGCTGCTGGCCGAGGCGGCGACGGCCCCGGTCGGCGCCGGGGGGCTCCTCTTCCTGCCCTACCTCGCGGGCGAGCGCTGGCCGCTCCACGATCCGGCGGCGCGCGGGGCGTTCGTCGGCCTGACGCTGCGCCATCGCCGGGCCCACCTGGTCCGGGCGGTGCTCGAGGCGGCGGCATTCGCCCTGCGCCACGTTGCCGCGCCGGCGGTGGCCGCGGGGCTGCCGTTCACGGAGCTGCGGGTGACCGGGGGCTCGGCCGCGAGCCGCCTCTGGAACCAGGTGAAGGCCGACGTGTTGGGGGTCGAGGTGGCGGTGCCCCGGATCGCGGAGGCCTCCGTGGCCGGCGCGGCCGTCCTCGCCGCGGTCGGGGCCGGGCTGGCGGTCGACGAGTGGGCGGGGATCGACGCCCTCGTGGGGATCGCCGAGCGCCTGGCACCGAGCCCTGCCGCGCGGGCGATCTACGACCGGCTCGCGCCCGAGTACGAGGACCTGCACGCGCGGCTGGCTCCCGTCAACGCCGTCCTGGGCGCCGTGGAGGAGCAGCCCCGCCGCTGAGCGCCGGCCGCCGCGGCCGGTGCTAGCAGCGCGCCTGCTGGACTCTGGGTCACTTGAGCGTGAGGTTCCCGGCGAACCCGGAGTTGGCCGGGATCCCTGAGCGTGGAGGCCCGGATTCTCAGCAGGCGGCGTGCTGGAAGTGGGGGGCGGCGCCATCCGCCTCCACCGTCCCCGGCGCCATCGCCCTCCACCGTCCCCGGCGCTGAACGACAGCGGGCCCCGGCCGCCGCGGCCGTCGTCGTCGCCCCTCGATCGGCGATCCCGTATCCTTGCCCCGACCGGCACAGCACCCGCCCCGGGCGGCCCAGCCGCCGGCCCCGACCCCGATCGACCGGAGGATCACCCGTGCTCAACCCGCGCCCGTCGTCGCCCATTCGCGCCGGCCGCGTCGTCGCGCTCCTCGTCGTCGCCGCCCTCGCCGCGGCCGCGTGCGTGCCGGGGGCCGGCGGCCAGGCCTCGCCGACGCCGACGCTCGCCCCGACGCCCAGCCCGTCGGCCAACCCGTACGACGGCGTCGCCCAGGGAGCCGGCGCTGGCGTCAAGCTCGGCTACGTCTCGTACGGCGAGATCGTCCCGTTCGTCTTCCAGGTCTCGGAGGGGATCCGCGCCCAGGCGCAGTTGGCCGGCGCCGAGCTCGTGGAGTGCGACGCGAACCTGGACCCGAACCGGGTCGCGGGCTGCATGAAGCAGCTGACGGAGGCTGGCGTCAAGGGGATCATCCAGTTCCAGGGGACGCTCGCCGACCCCGCGGTCGTCTGCACCGAGACACCGGCGGGCGTGCCCGTGCTCGCCGTCGAGTTCGCCCAGGATCCCTGCGCGAAGACGCTCGTCGCCGCGGACGACCTGCGCGCCGGCCAGATCGCCGGCCGCGCCGTCGGGGCGTGGGTCAAGGAACGCTGGAGCTGCACCTACGACGCGTACGTCTCGTTCGAGTCCGCCGCGGCGGCGGCGAAGAGCCGCCTCCGGATGGAGGGCTATCGCCAGGGCTTCTCCGCCGTCTGCCCGATCACGAACGAGCAGATCGGCCGGGCGATCGACACCGAGTCGGCCGCGACGAAGGCGATGACGGACGTCCTCGGGACCCTGGCCGGCAAGTCGAAGATCATCGTCGTCGCGGTCAACGGCGACGCGGCGATCGGTGCCCTGGCCGCCGCGATGGCCGCCGGCCGCGAAGGCGACGTCTGGGTCTCCGGGCAGGGCGGGGAGGAGCGGGCGCGCGAGCAGATCCGCACGAACGAGCACTACCTCGGCGACGCTGCCTTCTTCCCCGAGCGCTACGGGCGGACGATCGTGCCGGCCATCCTCGACCTGGTCGCCGGCAAGACCGTCGGGCCGCTGCTGCTCGTCGAGCCCGCCTGGCTCGACGCCTCCACGATCGACGCGATCTACCCGAAGTAGCCGATCGCGCCGGGCTCACCCTCCGGCGCGGGCCGGCTCACGCCTGGGTGCTGGCCTACGTCTCGGCGCTGGCCTACGCGCGCGCTCCGGCCGCCGCCTCGACGGCCGCAGCGATCGCTGCCGTGAACGCCGGCAGGCCGGCGGCGACGGGCGCGGTCAGCGGCGTCCCCACGTCCCAGCAGAAGCCGCCGATCCCCACGAACGTCCCGGCCGGCGGTGCGTCGCGCAGGAGGGCCGCGAGAGCCAGCACCTGCTCGAGGGGCAGCTCGTGCGACGAGCGCGGCTCGGGTGCCCGCCCCGCGCCCGCCCGGGCCCGCGCCCGGTCGACGAGCGCGGCGAGCGGCCGAACCCAGATCTCCCCCGGTGCCAGGCCGGCGACGGCGTCGACGACGACGCAGGGTACGTCGGCCGGCAGGTCCAGGAGGAACAGCACGTCGAGCTGGCCGACCGGGACGATCTCGGCGCGGGCCCGCACGTCGGGGGCCAGCAGGTCGACGGCAGCGAACCCGGCGGCGTCGTCGCCCCGGGCGGGCTCCCCGCAGACGAAGACCGGAACGCGCGAGGTCATCGGGACACTGCGGTGGCGGGGGGTGGGGTGGACGGCCCGGGGATCGGCGCCCTCACGCCTCCTCGATGGTGAGGTCGAGGAAGTGGGTGGCGCAGCTGATGCAGGGGTCGTAGCTGCGGATCATCTGCTCAAGGCGGTGCGTCGCCGCGTCGTGGGGGAGGTCGAGGATCTCCTTCGCCGCCACCACGAGGTCGGCCTCGATGGCGGCCTGGTTCTGGCTCGTGGGTGGGACGATCTGGGCGGACTTGACCCGGCCGGCCTCGTCCACCTCGTAGCGGTGGAAGAGGAGGCCGCGCGGCGCCTCGGTTGCCCAGGCGGCGACGCCGGGGCGGCTCTGCCAGGGCACGAGCGGCTCAGCGGGCGGCCGGTAGGCATCGATGAGGTCGAGCGCCTCGGCGAACGCATGGACCAGCTCCACGGCGCGGGCCACGATCGAGGCGTACATGTTCGTCCGGATGAGCTCCGCGTAGCCCGAGGCGTCGAGGGCCTCCCTGGCGAGGGGGTGGAGCTGGTCGGCGGCGAGCCCCACGCGGGCTGCGGGCCCGACGAGGTAGGGCCCCTTCCCGTCGAGCGAGCGCGCGTGGAGGGCGTTCGATCCTTCGACCTGGACCTCCTGGAAGGCATCCCGCCAGGCGGAGGGAGCCAGGTCGATCCCGTCCGACGAGACGATCCGGCCGTCGTTGAAGGGGTACTCCGCCGCGTGGCGGAGGCTGACGACCCGCGGCTCGCGGGCGAAGGCCGGCATCGTGAAGCCGGCGACGAGCTTCACCGTTTCCTGGGCAAAGGCCAGGCCCTCGACGAGGGCGGTCCTGTGCTCCCGGAGCTCGGCGGTCCGCGGCGCGCGCGACCAGCCGCCGACGCGGACGCTGACCGGGTGGATGGGCCGGCCGCCGAGGATCGTGACGAGGCGGTTGCCCGCCTTCTTCATGCGCAGCGCCTGCTCGACCAGCGGCCGGTGGTCGGCCGCCATGGCGATGCCGCTCTCGTACCCCAGGAAGTCCGGGGCGTGGAGGAGGTAGATGTGGAGGGCGTGGCTCTCGATCCATTCGCCGCAGTAGAAGAGCCGACGAAGCGCCCGCGAGGAGGGGTCGATGCGGACGCCGAAGAGGTCTTCGAAGGCGTGGGATGCGCTCATCTGGTACGCGACCGGACAGATCCCACAAATCCGGGCGACGATGTCGATCACCTCGTCGGGCGTCCGCCCGACGACGAGCTGCTCGAAGTAGCGGGGCGTCTCGAAGATGCCCAGGCGGGCCTCCACGACCTCGCCGTCGCGCACGCGCAGGCGGAGCGAGCCCTCGCCTTCGACGCGCGTGAGCTCGCCGACCTCGTAGAGGCGCTCGTCGACCACCTTCTTCGTGGTCGTGCTCATGCCTTGCCTCCGTTCGTCGCGGCCGGCTCGGCCGCCGCGGCGCCCCGTCCCGTACGCGTGCCGCCGAGCTCGGTGACCATGCTCCGGAACGGCTCGCTGTACGCGGTGAAGCCGGCGAAGAGCCGCCCGACCTCCTCCCGCGGCCGGTCGCCGGCCATCTGGAGGTGGCGGGTGAGCCCGGCCGCGTTCGCCTGCTCGCGCGGACCGAAGCAGCCGTAGCAGCCGCGGCTGAAGCGCGGGCAGATCGCCCCGCAGCCGGTCTGGGTCACCTGCCCCAGGCAGGGGATCCCCTTGCTGACCATCACGCAGACCACGCCGCGCCGCTTGCATTCCATGCACACGGCTTCGTCGCGGAGCTGCGGGCGGCGCCCGGTGTTGAGCGCCGTGAGCAGCTCGAGGAGCTGTCCCGGGTCGATCGGGCAGCCGCGCAGCTCGGCGTCGACCGTCACGTGCTCGGCGACCGGGGTGGAGCGGGCCAGCGACTGGATCCACTCCGGGTGGGCGTACACGCCGGCCCGGAAGGCGTCGTGGTCGGCCCAGTTGCGGAGCGCCTGGATGCCGCCCGCCGTGGCGCAGGCGCCGATCGTGACGAGGTGGCGGGTGTGGCGACGGAGCTCCACGATCCGCTCGAGGTGCGCCGGCTCGGAGACCGACCCCTCGACGAACAGGACGTCGTACGGGCCGGCCGAGCGCGCCGACGTCGCCTCGGGGAAGTCGACGATCTCGAAGTGCTCGACGACCGAGAGCAGCTCGTCCTCGAGGTCGAGGAGCGTCAGCTGGCAGCCGTCGCAGGAGGCGAACTTGACGACGCCGACGCGCGGCCGGGCCGCGACGGGGGCGGTGGCGGTGGTGGGAGTGTGGGCGGTCATCAGATGCCCTCCCGGCCGAAGGTGTCGCCGAGCTGGGCGATCGAGAAGACGGGGCCGTCCCGGCAGACGAAGTACTTGCCCATCTGGCAGTGGCCGCAGAGGCCGATCCCGCACTCCATGTGCCGCTCCAGCGTGACGTGGATGCGGGACGCGGAGACGCCCCGGCCGGCGAGCGTGGTGGCCGTCGCGTGCATCATCCGCTCGGGGCCGCAGACGAAGGCGATCATGTTGGCGCCGTCCCAGGCGGCCTGGTCGAAGAGGAGGGTCACGACGCCCACCCGTCCCGTCCAGTCCGGCCCGGCCCGATCGACGGTCAGGCTGACCTCGATCCCGTCGCGGGCGGCCCAGCGCTCCAGCTCGTCCCGGTAGAGGAGGTCCGCCGGGGTGCGCGCCCCGTAGAACAGCTTCACGTCGCCGAACCGGCGCCGGCCGGCCACGATGGCGTGGAGGACCGGCCGCAGCGGCGCGAGGCCGATGCCGCCGGTGACGATGACGAGGTCACGCCCGACCGCGCGGTCGAGCGGCCAGTTGTTGCCGAGCGGGCCGCGGAGGCCCAGCTGCTCGCCGACCTGCAGCGCGCACATCGCCTTGGTGGCGGGGCCCGCGCCGCGGATGGTGAGCTCGATCCCGTCGGGGAGGAAGCGGCTGATCGAGATGGGTAGCGGCGGGAAGCCCGGCAGCGCGACCATCGCGAACTGGCCGGTGCTCCCCTGGGCGAAGGCCGGGTCGGTGCCGGTCAGGGTCAGGGTCGTCGTGTCCTGCGTCTCCTGGCGGGTGGCCACGACGCGGGCCGTGACGAAGTCGTTGGGGGTGGCCGCGACCGGTTCGACGAGCTGCGTTTCGGGAACGAGCGGGACCGCCGGGGCGATCGCGTTCAGCTCGTCGCGGACGTCGATGCCGACCGGGCACCAGGTGATGCAGCGGCCGCATCCCACGCAGCCGGAGCTGCCGAACTGGTCCCACCACGTGGCGAACTTGTGGGTCAGCCACTGGCGGTAGCGGTCGCGCGGCCGGGAGCGGAAGCTGCCGCCGGCCACCTTGGCGAAACCCGGGCTGAAGCAGCTGTCCCAGCTCCGGTACGTCACCGCGTCGACGCCCGTCAGGTCGGTCGTCTGGGTGAGGGTCGTGCAGAAGCAGGTCGGGCAGGCGAGGGTGCAGTTCCCGCAGGTGATGCAGCGTTCGGCGACCTGGGCCCAGCGCGGGTGGTCCAGCTGGGCGAGCAGGCGATCGTGCAGGCCGGCGGCCGGGACGGGGTCGCCGATTCGGGCCCGGACGGCCGCGACCGTCGCCGCGGCGCCGTACTGCTCCGCGGCCGAGGCCGGGCGCAGCGGGAGCTTCCCCATCAGGACGTGGCCGGCCGGGGTGTCCGCCTCGATGAGGAAGCCGCCGTCCAGTTCGGTCAGGAGGATGTCGTGGCCGTCCTCCACCTCGGGGCCGGTGCCCATGGAGGTGCAGAAGCATGTCGAGGCGCCGTTCGTGCACTGGACCGCCACGATGAAGACCCTGGCCCGCCGGGCGGCGTAGTCTGGGTCCACGAAGGCGGTCCCCGTGAAGACCGTGTCCTGCACGCCGAGCGCGGCGAGGTCGCAGGCGCGGGCGCCCAGGAAGGCGATCGGGGCGGTGTCGGGCGGCTCGGGGGCGAAGCTGACCTTGTGGCCGTCCTTCGAGGCGCGGGTCAGGGGCACGAGGGCGGGGAAGGTCCACTTCTTCCACGCCGTGGGTCCCACGACGAAGCCGAAGAGGCGCTCGTCGCCGCGCCGCCGGAGCCGGTAGCGCCCGGGTGCCTGCTCGTCGCCGATGCCGCGCGGGAGGTCGTCGAGGGAGGTGATCTCGTCGAAGACGATCGCCCCGTCGAAGACAGTCGGGCCGATGACGCGGCGGCCCTCCTCGCGGAGGAGGTCGATGAGGATCTGCAGGTCGGCGCGGGCGAGGAAGCCGGGTCCCTCCAGGGCCGGTCGGTGGCCTCGCAGCGGGGCGGCCCGGATCACCATTCCTTCACCTGCTGGGTGGCGAAGAGGTCCAGCATCTGGAGGCGGGTCGCGTAGAGGCGGCGGGCGACGGCGACGAGAAGGCGCGGGTAGAGGGCGGTGGCGAGCTCGCACTCGTCGCGGAGGGCGGCACGGAGCGCGGCGCCCTCGAAGATGATCGCCTCGATCGGCTCGATGGCGGTCCCCGTCGACGAGGACCGGAACGGCGGGACGAGGGACGACCAGAGGTAGACGTCGCCCGGCTCCACGGTGAGGATCGTGATGTCGCCCCGCTCGGGGACGAGCGTGCGCAGCGCGATGCGGCCGTGGACCAGGATTCCGAAGGTGTCGCTCGACTCTCCTTCCCGGAAGAGCTCCGTCCCCGGCTCCGCGGTGAAGCGGCGGCCGAGCTCCGCCAGGCGTGTCTGGGCCTTCTCGCTCAGACCCGATGCGAACCACGACGTGTTCAGGGCGGCGATGAGCGCGGCGGTCTCGTTCATGGTCCGAGTGTCCCGGGGCCGCGTGCCCGCGCGTCAGGGCCGTGCGACCCGCAACCACGGGCCGCTCGTCGTACACGACCGCGCCGGCCGGCAGGGTCGGCCGTCAGGCGGGCCCCCGCGGCGCGCCGTCTGCGCGGACCTCGTGCTCCGCGACGAGGCG
>CAZVPS010000002.1:0-38881 GCA_964629105.1 uncultured Anaerolineaceae bacterium | reverse complement strand
CGTTGCTCCCCCGCCTCACCCTGCCCAATGACCCACTTATATCGTGACAGCTCCTTAGAGGCGAAGTCGACAGTCGACGATCCACAGTAGGCCCGTAAGCCGGCGGTGCGCCGTCGGTCCCTAGCCGGCCCCTCGCTCGGGGGATCCGGTGAACAGGAGCAAGAGCATGGATCCCCACAGCGGCGACGTTCGCGTTCCCGACGACCGCGTCGGCCATCGAAGCCCATCCCCCGCATCGCCACCGGCTCCGCCCACGGGCGCAGCGCTGCGCCGACGTGACCCGACGTCGGGCACGTGGCGCAACCGGATCACGGGCCACGCCGAGGTGGCCCCGGCGTCCCTCCTTCCCCATCCCGCCAACTGGCGTCGCCATCCGGTTCGCCAGCAGCGCGCCCTCGCCGGCGCGCTCGCTGAGGTCGGCTGGGTCGCCCAGGTGATGGTCAACCGCACGAGCGGCCATCTTGTCGACGGCCACCTGCGCCTCGAACTCGCTCTCGCCCGCGGTGAGCCGACCGTCCCCGTCGCCTACGTCGAGCTCTCGGAGGCCGAGGAGCGCCTCGTCCTCGCCAGCCTCGATCCGCTGGCGGCGATGGCGGACACCGATCGCGATGCCCTGGCCCTCCTCCTGGCCGGGGTGACGCCGTCCGATCAGGCCCTGACCCGGATGCTGGCCGAGCTTGCCGATCGCAACGGCATCATCCCGGCAGGCCTCGGTGATCCCGACGCCGTGCCCGGGGTCCCCGACGAGGCGGATCTCTATGTCCGTCCCGGTGATCTCTGGCAGCTCGCTGAGCAGCGGCTCCTGTGCGGCGATGCCACGGATTCCCAGGACGTCGCCCGCCTCCTCGCCGGCGAACAGCCCACGCTGCTCGTCACCGATCCCCCGTATGGGGTGTCGCTCGACATGGAGTGGCGGGACCGGGCAGGCCTCAACCGCCTCGGTCCCGCCGCACCCAGTTACCTGCGCGGCGAGGGTCATCGGGCGACGAGCATCTCGGGCGACACGATCGCCGACTGGTCGGCCGCCTATGCCCTGGTGCCCAGCCTCGAGGTGGCGTACGTGTGGCACGCGACGTCCCATCTCATCGAGGTCGGCCAGGGCCTCGCCGCGATCGGCTTCGAGCTGCGCCAGCAGATCGTGTGGGCCAAGACGGTGCCCGTGATCAGCCGCTCGGCGTACAACTGGCAGCACGAACCCTGTTGGTACGCGGTCCGGGCGGGCTGCACCGCCCACTGGCAGGGCGACACGAGCCAGACGACCGTCTGGCAGCTGGCGTCGCCCAAGATGACCCATGGTGGCTCAGCCGAGGCGAAGTTCGACCATCCCACCCAGAAGCCGATCGAGGCCATGGCCCGGCCGCTGCGCAACCACCCGGGCGACGTGTACGACCCCTTCGTTGGCTCTGGCACCACGCTCATCGCGGCCGAACTCCTGGGGCGACGCTGTTACGCCATGGAACTGGAGCCCCGCTACGTCCAGGTGACGATCGAGCGCTGGCGGACCTTCACGGGCCGGCGGGCGGTACGGTTCGATGGCTGAGCCGAGGTCCGCCCCCGGGGTTCGGGGCCGAGTCGACTGGGCGGCGCGCTTTCTCGAGGTCTTCGCCGCGACCGGCATCGTGCGCCTCGCGAGCGGTGCCGCCGGGGTGAGCCGCGACGCCCCGTACAAGCGCGCCCGGCGCAGCCCAGCCTTTGCCGCCCGCTGGGCGCGGGCGCGCGAGGAGGCGATCGACACCCTGGAGGCGGAGGCCCGGCGGCGGGCCCTCTCGGGCAGTGACGCCCTGCTCATGTTCCTCCTCCGGGCGCACCGACCGGAGCGCTACCGCGAGACGATCCGCCTCGACATCCGGCGCGAGGCCGAACGCCTGGCCGCCGAGCTCGGGATCGATCCGGAGGCGACGATCGCGGAGGCCGAGAGGCTCGTCGCCGGGGCCGGCCGATGAGCCTCGATCGCCTGTCGCCCGAGGATGCCCGCCGGGCGCTCGCTCTGGGCGCCCTGGCGGCGAAGGCCAAACGGACCCTGGCCGATGGCGAGTGCGCCGCCGCCCTCGCCGACGTCGAGACGTTCGCCCGCCATGCCCTCATCTCTGGCGTGGACGGTAGCGACCTTCGCTTTGGCGAGGTCGCCTGGCCGTGGCAGATGGAGCTCCTCGCACTCTGGGCCACCCTCCCGCGATGCGTCACGCTCAAGGCCCGCCAGCTCGGTGTCTCCTGGCTGGCCGCGATCTTCGCCCTGTGGTCCGCCATCCGAAAGCCGGGGCAGAGCATCCTGCTTATCAGCAAGGGCCAGGACGACGCCGACAAGCTCCTGGCGAAGGTGGCCTTCGTCTATGAGCGACTCCCGGCGTGGAAACCACCGGGCGTGGTGAATATCCGCTCGATCGCGTTCCCCGGTCTCGGCTCCGAGATCCAGGCACTGCCGGCCACGCCTTCGGTGGGCCGCTCCCGCACGGCCACCCTCGTCATCCTCGATGAGCACGCCCATCAGCCCTGGGCCCGCACGATCCTTCTGTCGGTCTCCGGTGCGGCGGAGCGCGGCCAGATCCTGTCCATCTCGACCGCCAACGGCATCGGCGCGCTCCACTCCGAGCTGTACACGAAGGCCAAGGAGGGCTCGAATGACTGGCAGGCCGTCTTCATCCCGGCCTCCGCCCACCCCGACCGCGTGGGCGACTGGCGGGTGCGCCTGCGCGAGCGGATGAGCTCACTCTCCGATGCCGACTTCGCCCAGGAGTACCCCGAGAACGACATCGAGGCGATCCAGACCACCGGGCGTCCCGTCTTCCGCCACGAGGACCTCATCCGCCAGCCGGCCGAGGTGGGTCAGGCCGGCGAGCAGGGGCTCGTCCTGTACCGCGAACCGGTCGCCGCCAAGGTCTACATCATCGGCGCCGACGTCGGCGAGGGCCTCGCCACTTCGAACTGGTCGAGCGCGACCGTGCTCGAGCGGGACTCAGGGGAGCAAGTCGCCCACCTGCGCGGCCGCTGGGCACCCGACGTGTTCGCCGCCAAGATCGATCGGCTGGCCCGCCGCTACGCACCCGATACCTCCACGGCCAACACCGTCATCGTGGGGGTCGAGCGCAACAACCACGGCCACGCGGTTCTCCTGCGGCTCGCCCAGCTGCACGCTGGCACCGCGCCCTACCGCATCTTCCGGGCGAAGGACGGGCGCCTCGGTTGGCTCACCACGACCGCCACGCGGCCCGTCCTCGTCGATCAGCTGGAGGAGGCCCTGCGGACTGCTGGGATCACCCTCCACGACGCGGGCAGCATCGATCAGTTCAGAGCCTTTGCCTACAGCGACGACGGCCGGCCGGAGGCCCAGGAGGGCTATCACGACGACGATGTCCTGGCGGCCGGGATCGCCTGGCAGGTCCGCCGCCGCGCGTTCGGGCGCGTCCTGGACGTCAGGCACGGCGAGGGCGGAGCAGCCTGACCCGTTCAGTCCCCGCGACCGCCTCGATCGACGAGGACGGCGGGCGCGCTGCGATCGGCAAGGCGGCGCCGGCGAGTCCGCAGATTCCCGATCAGAAGCCACGAGCTGGCGCGTCGCGAGGCACAGGAGGCGGGCGTCAGATCAGCCGCCGGTTCAGCAGCTGCCCCTCGTCCAGCAGAGCGCGAGGATGGATAACCGCGGCTGCAGGTTCGCCATGCCGGACGGGGCCCGCGGGCTGGGCATCGGGGAGGTGGAGGGCCAGACGCCCGTGGGGTTCGCGACGTGGCCTTTAGCTCCCCCGCGTCAGCACCTCGTCCATCCGCTCCGCCGCCTCCCGCCCGAGGGCCGGGATGACGTGGCAGTACGTGTTGAGGGTGAGGCTGATCTGGCTGTGGCCCAGGGTCTCCATCACCACCCGGGCAGGAACTCCCTGGGCGAGGAGGAGCGAGGCGCAGGCATGGCGCAGGTCGTGGAAGCGCTGGTGGGGGAGGCCGGCGGCTTTGAGGATGCGCTGGAAGCGGCGGGTCACGCTGATACCGTCGATCGGCGTGCCGACGGTCGTGGTGAACACGAGGTCCGCGAACTCCGCCGAGATGCCTGCCCTCGCGGGACGTTCGGCCGAGCGGTGTTCTCGATGGGCGAGGAGGGCCTCGCGCACGATCGCCGGCAGGGGGAGGAGCCGCCGGCTGGTGGCCGACTTGGGCTCGACGAACGTGAAGACCCCCTCGACGCGCTGGAGGGCCTCACGCACCCGGATCGTTCCCCCCACAAGGTCGACGTCCGACCAGCGCAGGCCCAGGATCTCGCCCTGCCGCAGGCCCACCCCGAGGGCGACGACGTAGAGGGCCCGGAGTCGTTCCCCGGCGATCGCGGCGAGGAAGGTGCGGGCCTGCTCGGGCGTCAGGGGCCGAACCTCGCGCCGCGGGATGCGCGGGGGCAGCGCCAGTTTCGCCACGTTGCGGCCGACGAGCTCGGTCCGCTCGGCATGGCCCAGGGCCTGGCGCAGGATGTTGCGGTGGTAGGCCACGGTCCGGGGTGCGAGGCGTGTCGCGGCCTTTCGGTTGAGGTACGCCTGCACGTCGCCCGGGCGAAGCTCGGTGAGCGGGATGTCCCCCAGCGCGGGTGCCAGGTGCAGGCGCACGACGCTCCGATACGACACGAACGTCTTGGGCCGGACGGACAGGCGGACGATGTCGGCGAGCCAGTGCTCAAGGAAGGCGCTGAGGGTGACCGGCGATGGAACCTGATCTCGGGCCGGATCCCCACGGTCGCGGGGCTCGTTGCCAGGGACGAGGGGTGCCCCTGCCCTCGGACCAGAACCGGGGCGGCTGAACCCGGGCGGTCGGATGATCATCGTCAGGGCCTGGCCCGCGGCGGGTGCATGGCGGCCTCCGGGTTCGGGTGGACGGGGGCATTCATCACTCGCGGGCGGACAGAAGGCAAGGCCGGGAAGGGACCGCTCGGAGCGGCTGGGCGTCAAGGGCCAGGTAGAAGTACCCAACGAGCCGTCCGGGGAGTCGCTGTCTCGTGCACGCTCGACCGTCGTACCGCAGCCGCCATGACGCCCTGTACGACACCCGAGAGTGGCGTCGTCTCGGTGCGCGAGTGCTCAAGCGATGGCGGGCGAGCGCCTCGCCCGCTTGGGCGACGCCCTCCGACCGCTGATCGATGGCGAGCCCTGCCTGCGGGGAGCGACCGGGATGCGCCACCAGGATCGTGACCTCGACGCGCTTCGCGCCGGAGCCGAGAGGGAAGCCCCAGCTCTGGCCGCGCGGCTGGTCGACGAGGCCCGAGCTGCAACGCTCGACGTCCTCGGGGGCACCGAGGGTGCCACCGCGATCGCGGCGCGACGGCGGCAAGCGGCGGATCATGTCTCCGAAGCGAGTGTCACTGAACCGACCAAGACGCCGAGTTGACCGGCCGGCCTACGCTGCACGCGAAAGGGGCGCTGGTCCGTGAGCGACAAGAGCAGGATCGAGTGGGCCGACGCGACCTCGAACCCGGTGACCGGCTGTTCCAAGGTGTCGCCGGGCTGCGCCTGGGAGGCTGACGCGATCGAAATGTTAGGGCGGGCCGAGTCCGGGTCCGACGAGCCGGAATGACTCACCGCCGCCCCGAACCCTTACCAGCGGCTCGGGCGCGGCCTGACGGCCGAGGAGCTGGAGCGGATGCTGCGGCGGTATTCGGGGGAGGTGTGATGCCTGAGTCAGCCGGATCGACCAGCCGCTCGGTCAACGTGCAAGCTGGAGTTGCCGAGGGAATCGTGGTCGCCGATGCTTTGACGGTCGAAACCGGAACGCCGCTGGCCGCGGGGCTCCTCGCGATCGCCGAGGAGGCGGTAGCACGGTCGAAGGAAGTAGAGGCGGGATCCAACGACGAACTGCATGCCTGTCTGGTAGCCATTCTCTGCGCCCAAGCGGCACTCGAGGCTCAGATGAACGAGGAGGCCGAAGGCCTCGGGGAGTGGTGGGATGACCGGGTGCGACAGCCAATCGAGCTGAAGTGGGCTGACCTCGTCGAGCGGCTGACAGGCGCGCGACCATTGCGAAGATCGCCCGTTCGGGCGGCCGTCGCTCGCCTGACGGTGGACCGCAACCGGATCGCGCACTTTCGCGGAGTCCCGATGCCGGACGGCAGGGTCCGGGTGAGCGGCCCGCCAGACAAGACGAGGGGCGGCATCACCCAAGTCCGCGGCTACTTCGACACCACACGGGCCGCCCGACGGCTGGAGGATGCCAAGAAGGCAATGGAGGCGCTTAGACCCTGAATGTGATGCCTGCACCCGCTCGGTAGCAACATGCGCCGAGGCAGGGGTGCGCGGTGCGCTGCGCGGCGAGAGGCGCGACGCGGTGGAGCATCTGCGGGATCAGGACCGACACGATGAACCCATTGTGCAGGCTACCGCTCGTCGCTCCCCCGTGGCCTTCCTCATCGCCGGGACTGCCGAAGTCGCTTGAGCAGTCGGGTCTGACAAGGGCACTGAGAAACGACACGCTGGTCCAGTGGCCATTGACCGCCGGGTGTATGGTCGAGCCCTCCAGAGGTGGCAATCCCGGGGCTGGGTAGCGTCCGCTCAGGCGTCCATGCCGGAATCCGGTGGCCGAGAACGGCTCACCTTTCGAGGGCGACGATGAGGCACATCATCGGGCCATCGGCGATGCGCCCACGATTTGCTCGCCGCTTGGTCGTGCTCCTCGCGGCGGCGGTGCTCGCCGCCGCGAACGGCACACCGGCGACCGCCGCCGCGAGCGTGAGCGGCACCGGGCTCCAACTTCTCGCGCGCCTGGCGACGGCACCCGAACACCCGAGCGGCTACGCCCGAGCCCTGTTCGTCCACTGGATCGACGCCGATCGGGATGGCTGCAGCACCCGGAACGAGGTGCTGATCGCAGAGTCGCGAACGACGCCGCGACTCGGGGCGGGCTGTTCCGTCGCGGGCTCCTGGCGCTCGGTGTACGACGGGGTGACGACGACCAGCGCGTCCTCGTTCGACATCGACCACGTCGTCGCGCTCAAGGAGGCCTGGGACTCGGGTGCCTGGGCGTGGACGTCGACACGCCGCAAGGCCTACGCCAACGACCTCGGCGACTCGCGCTCGCTCCGCGCGGTGTCGGCGGCCTCGAACCGCGCCAAGAGCGACAAGGACCCGGCGCAGTGGCTGCCGCCACTGACGAGCTTCCGCTGCACCTACGCGACCGAGTGGGTGGTGGTCAAGGTGCGGTGGCGTCTCAGAGTGGATACGCTCGAGCGCGCCGCCCTCAAGCGCGTTCTCACGGCGTGCCCGGCAAGGACGGTGACCGTCGTCGTACTCCCGGCCGCCACCTCGTCGCCTCCGCCAACGCCCGCGCCTCCGCCGACTCCTGCCCCCGGGGGAGCCTGTGACCCCAACTACACGGGCTACTGCGTCCCGATCGTCGGGTACGACCTCAACTGCAGCGACATCGGCCACCGGGTCACCGTCGTGGGCGTGGACATCCATCATTTCGACAGCGACGGTGACGGTATCGGCTGCGAGAGCTATCCGTAGCGACTGTCACCTGGGCGGGCGCTCCCATTCGCAACGGAGGCCCGGCGTCAACCTCTTGTCTGACACGGGCGCCGACCACGGAGGAGCTCTACAGAGAAGTCCTTGTGGAGGCGGGGGACCCATACACGTTGTCGTCCGATGCGGGCCGGTAGGTCTGCCGGCAGTCCACGAGGGGAGAAGACGTGGCGATTGCCAAGCCAGCACCCAAGCCGGAGGAGGCCTGGCATCAGGCGCGGCTGATCCCGACTACCGGGATCGGTGGCCAGGACGAGCAGGAGCAGCGGGCGACGTCGTCGCTGCTCGCGGTGATGCGAGCCGTGCCGCAGTTTGGACGGGCCCTTGTCGCACACCTCGGCGCCCCTGCCGGCCGAATCGACACCTACACCGAGGTCCGCTTCCTCGATACCGACGAGAAGACGGCCATCCCCGACGGCGCGATCGTCGTCGAGCGCGGCAGGACACGCTGGGTCTGCCTGGTCGAGGTGAAGACCGGCGGCGTTTCGCTCCGGACCGACCAGGTGGAGCACTACCTCGATCTCGCCAGAACTCACGGCTTCGACGCGGTGCTGACGATCAGCAACCAGATCACCGCTTCGCCCACCGAGAGCCCGATCCCCATCGACGCCCGGAAGACGAAGAAGGTTGCGCTGCGCCATCTGCCGTGGTGGCAGGTGATGACGGACGCGCGCGTCTGGCACGTGCATCGCGGGATCAGCGACACGGATCAGGCTTGGATACTCGGCGAGCTGATCGCGTATCTCGACCACGAGAAGGCCGGTGCGGGCGGTTTCGATGACATGGGTGAGCACTGGGTGAGCGTCCGGGATGGGGCTCGCCAGCACACTCTCCGCCTCTCCGACAAGGGCGTCCGCGATGTCGCCTCGCGCTGGGAGCTGTTCGTTCAGTACCTTGCGCTCGGGCTGTGCCAGGACCTCGGGCGCGAGGTCGACGCGGTCTGGCCCAAGAAGCTCGACCCGGCTGCCCGACTCGACCTGCTCGTGCGCTCGCTTGTCGAGCAGGGCCGCCTCGAGGCGACGGTACGCGTGCCCGATGCCGTTGCGCCGATCGACCTTGCTGCGGACCTTCGTACCCGCCTGTTCACCACCAGCGTGGAACTGCCGGCTCCACGCGAGGGTCGCCCGAAGACGCGCATCGGCTGGGTCGTCAGGCAACTCAAGGATGCGCCCGACACGCTGCGGGTCGAAGTCCGGTACCCGAACGCCAAGGAGACCGTGTCAGCGACACTCAAGGAGGTTCGCGAGAAACCCGAGCGTCTGCTGTTCGCGGCGGATGCGCACCGCGAGCCCCGCGCGTTCCGGCTGTCGCTGGCACACGAGATGGGGGCAAAGCGCGGCAAGATCGCTGGCTCGTTCGTGAGCGAGAGCAAGAGGCAGGCGCTCGACTTCTACAGGCTCATCGTCCAGGGCCTTAAGCCGTGGAGCCCATCGGCGCCGAAGTTGCCCGGCCAGAACGACGCAGGCTCAGCGGTCGCCTCGCCAGAGCCACCCGATTTCAGTGACGAGGGCCGCGAGTTCGGCGAGGCGTCTCTCCCAGACTCCTGATCGAACATCACGGCCCCCAGTCGCCGGGGGCGTCCCCATCCCGCCGAAGCGGGAGCGGGCTTCCCGAGCGGAACCGGGGCCGGGGTTGGCGGGAGCCTACCGGGCCGGACCTTCCCTGATTCCCACAGGGCCGAGAGCGCCTCGCCGGCGACGGCGCGCCGGCTGCGAGTCATCGGGTCGACGGCGACCTTCCCGGGCGGCCGGCCGAGGCCCCCGTCGGCGCGATCTGGCCAAACCCCAAAAGGGATCGCCGTCGACGTGCGGAGCGGGGGCCATGCACATCCTAGCCCTCCGGCCGAATCTGAGGTCCCGATCGGCTGGTTGCGCTACCGAAACACGATGGCCTGATCGTGGCTGGCAGCGCCGGCGGCTGGCGGGATCAGGTGAGAGAGGGCGACGTGGCGACGAAGGTAGCCGGCGGCGCGGCTGCCGCCGACCGTGACCTTGATGAACGCCGCATGCTCGGACAGCTCATTGAAGCCATGATGCTCAAACACGAAGCCAAGAGCTGGACGTCCTAACCGGGCAGCTCATCCGGCGACTACCATCATGTGCACGCTGGGCCTTCCCGGCTTCCGGCGCTGAGCTCAGGTGCCGCGATGAAGCCATGACCTTCGAGGAGCAGCTCCGCCAGGAGTTCGCCGACGACACGGCCTATGAGCGCTTGGTGCTCGCGGCCATCATCGATCCCATCAAGCCACCGCCAGGCGCCGTCTTTGCCACGAACGACATCCGTGGAAGCGGCCCACGAAGCGTTGCGCGCGGCGTCCACGAGTCGGTTGGTGCAGACACAGTGGAGAGCGTTGCGGCGCGTTTTCGTCCGCTGGCATTCGTGGCGGCCTACAAGATCCTGGATTTCATTGTCGAGATGACCATGCGGCTGAGTGGGGAGCCGGATCCTCGCGGCCGTTGGTTGTTTGTCCAGAAGACCGCGTTCATCCGACGGGGCGGGCCGGCCCGTCTGCCAGCGCCCCTCGACATCGCCACGCCGTATTGGCATCGTACTGCCGAGCTGTACGCTGCCCTTGACCAGCACCGCCATGCTGTGGTTCATCGCCGAACACGTCTCGAACCCAACGGTGACCTCACGGGCGTCGATCCGGCGGGGGCGGCCCTGTCGCCGATTTCTGTCTCAGAGCAGGACGCCCTGAGTCGCTACGCGACGACACTTTCGGACGCACTCATCGAGGGCGCTGCCAGTACGCGTCGCCTGAACGCCCTGGCATGGGACCTCGATCTCCTCAATTCGCACCACAGATGCGGAGTCCTCGGGGCGACCCAGCCGCCTGCTGTCATCGTCAACGTGATCGACGACCTGCTGCCAGGCGAGTTGGGCCGATGGAATCTGGATGGCCAGCGACTTCACGCCCACCTGAGGGAACAGAACGTGCGCGCACTCGACGCCGATGCAGAGCTGCACGCGGTCGTTGATGGTCGAGACGTGGTCTATCGAGCGCACCTTGATGACGTGCCAGACGCCACCGTCGAGGTGGACCTTGCGGCCACGCCGCGTTGGCTACGCCGGGTCTGATGCCCGGATCTCGCTGGCGCGAGCCATCTGGTCCTCAGGGCTCATCAATGACGCAGCAGCGCAGCCGCTGCGGGCGTCACTAGTTCATGTTTGAGACCTACACGATGGCATCGTGTGCCAAGACGCTCACACCCGCCCTTCCGGGCGGCGGGCAGCCGGGATCCGCGATCCTGTGCCAACTTGCGGTTGGCGGCCCGGCGCATAGCCTTGCTGATGCCGCGATTCTCGCGTTGCGTCGCAGAGGTCTATGCCATAGAGGTCGTGTTGGGCCCTGCAGGTCCGCTCGTACACACGGAGGTTCCGGGCAGGGCGCGTGAGCGTCGACGGCGCCCGATTCGGCGGGGCTCCGGGGGGCCCGCGGCTCACCCGCCCGTTCATCTGCCCGCGTAGCGTTCGAAGTCAATGACCGCGAGCTCGAAGGTCCCGACGGCGCAAGAGGTCACAGTCGCGGAGACGAGGGCCGCTTGCGGCAATGCGGCGCGGCCCAGGGGCGGTTGCCGACTCCGTCCTCCGCTTCGTTGCGCCGATGGTGATGATCGACAGGCGCCCGGCCGACGTCGCCGATCGCCGCATCGCGGGTCACTGGGAGGGCGACCTGATCACCGGCAGCGCCAACCGGTCTGCGATCGGGACGGTCGTCGAGCGTACCACGCGCTATCTCCTGCTGCTGCACCTGCCGGACGGCCACGGCGCGGAGCAGGTCCGTGATGCCCTCGTCGACGCGGTGGCGGTGCTGCCCTCCCGCCTGCGACGCTCGCTGACCTGGGATCAGGGGGTGGAGATGAGCCGCCACGACGAGTTCACCCGAACCTCGGACGTCGCGGTCTACTTCTGCGAGCGTGCCAGTCCGTGGCAGCGGGGCACGAACGAGAACACGAACGGGCTGCTGCGCCAGTACTTCCCCAAGGGCACGGACTTGCGCGTGTACACCGCCGCCCACCTGGCCAGTGTCGCCGCCGAACTCAACGCTCGGCCCCGCAAGATCCTCGGCTGGGAGTCTCCCTCCCAGCAGCTCGATAGACTCCTCGCGTCAGTCCCATAGCCGCCCTGTGTTGCGACGACCGCCGGAATCCGCCCAGTCATCTGTGGCCACGAGACGTCCCCACCCCAGAGGACGTCTCAGGGCATCGGCGGACCACCACCTCCCTTCTGGCGGGCCTCCTTCATGCGGTGGGAATCCCCGCTGGTGACGACCACCACGCTGTGATGGAGGAGACGATCGAGAAGCGCCACCGCGGTGGTGTGCTCGGGCAGGAAGCGCCCCCAGGACTCGAACGGCCAGTGGCTGGCCACCCCGAGGAGGCCCTCTTCGAGCAGGCGGAGGTCCGCGGCCCGAACGAGGTCTGGCTGTAACCGAGCGTCGAGGCCGAGGCACAGTGGCAGGGCAGCCGCAATGAGCGGCGAGTTCCGAGTCGAGGCGTCATCACAAGCCGACCGGTAGCCGCTGCACCGTACACGCTCGACTGTCGGACCGCAGCCGCCACAACGCCCTGTACAGGGCGCGGGCCTGGCAGCGCCTGAGTGCGCGAGTGCTCCGGGCATGGCGCGGCCAGCACGGGACTGGTGCCCGGGCTACCAGCGTCCGCCCCACCCCGCGGACGACCTGACGGTCGATCACGTCGTGCCGCTCGCAGCAGGTGGCGCGCCGCTCGACATCGCCAACTGCGCCGTGCTCTGCCGGTCGTGCAACTCGACCAAGGGTGCGTCGGAGGGGACCGGGGTACCCACAGGCGGTTCCTCACCCATGGAAGACCGCGCCTCCCAAATGTGCGCACGCGGCCGAGTTTCGCGAGAAATCCCCGCCCACGTCGGCCCACGGGCGCCACGGTTAGCCCACGTGCCGCGATGAGAGATCGCCTGGCCACTAGCGCCACCCAACGAGAAAGGGCCCTGGGTTCGCGCCCGGGGCCCGAGAGTCGGTTGGCTGCGGTCGGTCTATCCGGCGTCGCCCTGGGAACCGGCCTCCGGAAGGGCCTGCTGACGCCTGCGCGGGGCCCGCGTTCGGATCGGCTCGGGCTTCGCATCGGGCTCCGGCTCGATCGGCACTGCCTCGGTGGCCGCCCCACCCTCGGCGGCCTTGCGGGCGAGCGCGGCCTTCCGCAGCGCGCTCGTGTACTGGTTCCAGTGGGCTTTGCACATCCGACCCAGACCGTCCTTCTGGCTGGGCTGGGCCGGGAACTCGCCGACGGGGGCTTCGTGCGCCTCGATCCCGAACTTCGCCGATCCGATGCACTTCCGCAGGTCCGCCACGTCCGTCGTCCTTTCGCTTGCCGACGCCGATCTGGCGTTCGGCAGCCCATCCATCACTCGGTTGGCGCGACGATGCAAGGTCGACGATCGGGAGTCGCCCGATGACGACGAAGACGCCCGTCGCGGCGACCCCGACCGCGGGCTGGCGCAATCGAATCACCAACGCCGGCGAGGAGGCGCCTGACCAGCTCCTCGCCAACCCGGCGAACTGGCGGATCCATCCGAAGGCGCAGCAGGACGCCCTCGCCGGGGCGCTCGACCAGGTCGGCTGGGTCCAGCAGGTCCTCGTCAACCGACGCTCCGGCTTCGTCGTCGATGGCCACGCCCGCGTGGCGCTCGCGCTCAGCCGCGGCGAGACGATCGTGCCGGTCCTCTACGTTGACCTCGAGCCCGAGGAGGAGGCGCTCGTCCTCGCGACCCTTGACCCGATCGGCGCAATGGCGGGGCAGGACGACGAGAAGCTACGGACCCTGCTCGCCGAGATCACCGTCGATGATGCTGGGCTGCTCGCCCTCCTCGGCGACCTGGCCGGCAACGAGGCGAAGGCTGGTCTGACCGATCCCGACGAGGTGCCCGAGCCGCCTGCGGAGCCCTACGTCCAGCCGGGCGAGTTCTACGTCCTTGGCGATCACCGCCTCCTGTGCGGCGATGCCACGAAGTCAGAGGACGTGGAGCGGTTGCTGGGCGGGGCCGCGCCGACGCTCCTCGCGACGGACCCGCCCTACGGCGTCCAGCTCGACCAGACGTGGCGCGACGGCGTGTACAACGGCCCGCGGAAGCGCGTGCGCGGCTGGGGCGTCGTCGCGGGCGCCGCGAAGCCGTACATGATGCGCGAGGCCCCAGATGGCCAGCCCGACGACGACGACGCCACACGGGCTCTCGGCGTTGATGGCAGAGAGCCCTGCGCGTGGGAGGTGATCGCTGTCGCGAGGCGGCCTACGGGCCGCTGACGAACCAGGTGTAGCGGCCCACGTCGTCGAACTGGGCGCCGCCGTAGACGTAGCAGCCGCCCTTGACGTGCGCGACGTAGGCGTCGCCGTTCTCGATCGGGATCTGGCGTATTCCGGTCACCTCGATCTTCGGATCGGTCACTCCGAGGCTCGTAAGCATCGAGCGCACCAGGCTGACAGCGTCGTCGCGGGCCACGCACGTCGCCAGGAGCTCCGCAGCGATCTGGTCGAGCGCCTTCGCGACGTCGCCGCCCATCGAGGCGACGAGCAGGACCTCCTGGATGTCCCCGCTCACCCCAAACGTGACGCAACGCGCCTCCTTGATCCGGTCGTCGACACGAATCGTCCAGTTCGAGAGCCCGAGCGCGTCGAGCCGCTCCCGGCCCATCGTCGTCGCCTGCTCGCGCGAGAGGCACGCGTTATCGGTCCGTGACCCGAGGTCTTCAAGGACACGCTCCTCATCGGCGGCATTCCGCGCCACCACGGCCGGGTCGGGGGGCGGCTGGTTTGCCACCGCGAGCGATGCGGCCGCGAGGAGGGCCGCGGCGGCGGCGACAAGGATGATCCCCTGCCGGCGTCGGTTCGGACCTCGTCGCGTCTGTGACGCCACTGGAACGGCGGGCTCGGGGATCGCGGCATCGAGCCGCTGGAACCGGTCACGAAGGCGGGCGTCGAAGTCAGTCATCAGTCGTCTCCCAGGAGGCCGCGCAGGCGCTCCTTGCCGCGGGAGATCCAGCTCGACACCGTGCCGGTGCGCACGTCGAGCATCTCCGCGATCTCCGCGTGGGTGTAGCCGTCGAGGATGTGGAGGACGAGCGCCGCGCGATGCTGCGGGTCGAGCTGCGCGAGCGCGGCCCAGAGGTCGGGCTCGGAGGCCATCGCCCACGCGGGCTCCCCCTCGTCGGGTAGGACGACCAAGCGCTTCCGCCGGCGCAACTCATTGAGCGCGAGGCGGATCCCGATGGTGTAGAGCCAGGCGCGCGCGTCGCCGCCGTGGAACTGGTGGCGGCGCTCGAGCGCGCGAGCGAAGGCCGACTGCGCCACGTCCTGGGCCTCGTCGGCGTCCCGCAGGACGATCGTCAGGCGGCGCGCCAAGAGCGGGTAGGCGGCGACGAGCTCCGCTTCGAGGTCGATCTCCAGTGGGACGCTTCGGGCGAGGTCCATGCACCCTCCTTCGTCCCTACAACACGCGAACGACCCGAATCCTTGCTCTCCGACGACGGTGGGCGGCAGGGGTCGCCGCCGTCATCACAGCGGGCCGGGCGCTGAACCCGCCGAGAGCCCCACCGGCTGTCTTGACTGGACCGATATCACCCGCGGCGCCCGCGGCTTCGACCATGCGGAGATAGACGCCCGCGGCGGCGGTTTCCATCATCGATCGGCCCGGAAGCGGTCACGCACGGCTCGCTCCGTCTCGGGCGTCAAAGACCCCCATCGGCTCCCCAACTCCGAGGTGGGCCGAGGGAATCGTGCGCGCAGGAAGGCTCGTCCGCGACACTCAAGGAGGTTCGCGAGAGACCCGAGCGTCTGCTGTTCGCGACGGATGCGCATCGCGAGCCCCGCGCCTTCCGACTGTCTCTGGCCTACGAGATGGGGGCGAAGCGCGGCAGGATCGCCGGCTCATTCGTGGGCGAGAGCAAGCGGCAGTCGCTCGACTTCTATCGAACCATCGTCCAGGGCCTCAGGCCGTGGAATCCCTCGGCGCCGAGGCTACCCGGCCAGGCGGAGGGAGGCTCGGCAGTCGCCTCGCCAGAGCCACCCGACTTCAGTGACGCTGGCCGCGAGTTCGGCGAGGCGTCTCTCCCAGACTCCTGATCGAACGCCACGGCCCCCGTTCGCCCGGTGCGTCCCCATCCCGCCGGAGCGGAGCGGGCGGTGCGAAGCCGGGGGCCGTGGTGAAGTGGTTGACGATCTTGCTGACCTATCACCGGCCATTCGTGACGCTCACGGCCGGCCACGTCGGGCAATGGGGGAAGGGAACCATCTGTGAGGCGGGCGGGCCGTGACGCCAGCGCGAGGAGTCGCGGGGTGCAGAGGTTCCTCGGCGAACGCGACGTGCTCTACGGGCGAAGCACCATCGCTCCGAAGTCGGCGATTGGGTTGGGCGGATTGTCGCCCCCCTGACGTAGCACGGTAGTCAGGGCGAGGCGGACGAAGTACGCCAGATCGTCCGCGAGGCCGTCGACTCCACTCTTGTCGTCGCGTAGCAGTCTCGTGGCCAGTGCCGTGGTTGAGCTCTTCCCGTGGACGACCTTGCTGCGGGCCGTGTATGCGGCCTTGAGCCAGTCGCGGATCTCGGCACGTGATCGGCCGGGAACGTCGACGTAGTTGGCCCCGTTCACCGACAGACGGTAGGTGAGTTCGGTGGCTCCGTCGGCGAACAAAGCCTCGAGAGCGATTGTTAAGTCGATGACCCGATCCTCGCTCTCGCGGCGATCGTATGAGGTCGTGTATCGGCGTAAGGCCACGGATACGGGGTTCGAGGACCTCACGAGGATCTTGGCGATCCGCGGGTAGTCCGAGCGCACGCGATCGGCGACCTCGGACGAGATCAGGAGCGGAGTAACGTAACCAGGCCTCGACAAACCGATAAGCGAGATGCTGCGGCTCTGCCCCGGGCCGAATGTCATCGATCCGGTGAGTGAGATCGCATGTGGGTTATCAGCGTGAAGTCGCAGGGCGGCTAGGACGGTTTCGCCGGGGGTCGCGGGTAATCGTGGCTTGCGATCACGCGAGTCGATCGAACGCCGCGGCTCTAGCTTGCCCGGATCAGTAACAACGCGGGTTGCGTGAGTGGTGACAACTAGGCCGCAATACACGATGTCGAGCCCCACTCCCAGCGGCAAGGATGCGTATCTGCCGGCCAGGAACAGGTCGCCGACCTCCTTGTCTGAGAGTTGCCTCAGTTCGACATTCTCGTCGAGGAGGATTGGCGTTCTGACGACGATCCCGGTGATTGGCGCGAGGGACACGACGGGCACGCGCGTGGGGTACTGATCACGCAGCAACCCGAGTGCCTGTCGGACCCCGCTGCCTGGGTCGCTCGCGCGTGCGGCGGCGACTACGAGGTCGTAGAGCACCTCCGCCTCGAGGACGAGATGTTCGTCCCAGAAGCTCGTGCCAACCCATTTGTTCAGGATTGGCCCAAGAATCGGATCGGCTTCGAGAGCGTCCGCGGCCAAATCCCACGCGGTGGTCTTCAGGAGTCGGTTTCGCGTCTCGCTGGTGAGCTGCCCCTCCGTCGGCGGGGGGTCGCAGAAGCCCAGTAACCCCAGGACAGCGTCGACCATCCGGTCGTCGTCGCCGGTCATGCCGGCTCCCGCTCCAGGTTCGGCCCGAGCAGGTATCGGGGGCGCGTCTCGAGTTGCGTACCCTGCGCGAGGGCCCACTGCCCGTAGACGCGCGAGTGGAGGACGCCGAAAGTGTAGGGGACGGGCATCGGGAGCCTCCCGGGCGATGTTGCCTCTCGCTTCCAGCGTACTCATCGAGGCGTCTGGCGTGGTCTCGGAACTCGCACGCCCTCGGTCGCCCGGTGCGCGTCCCATCCTCCGAAAAGAGCGGAGCGCCCGGTGCGGAGCCGGGGGCCGGGACGTTCGTCTACGGCTCGGGAGGCGAGCCGGGGAAGATGAGGCCCACCACCGGGAACCCGACGGGTCCCAGCGAGATGGGCATGACGGCCCACTCGAAGTAGGAGAGGCCGGCGTACCCTCCGGTCCCCTCCAACCAGAACGTGACCAGGTCACCCGTATCGGGGGTGAACGCGCCCGAGTAGTGGCCCACCCACGCACCGCCGTCGTTCTCGAGCCGGACCGTTCCCCACTGGACGAAGGCCTGGTTCCTCCCGGCGCCCCAGCCATCGAACGTGAACGTGCCCGTGATCTTCCCGCTGACGCGCGGATCGTTGACCTCGTTCATGCACCAGAGGGACCCATCCCGCTGGTGGGTCTCGCCGCTCGCGTCGGTGGTCACCTCCCCCGCACTCGCGGCACATCGCTGGGTTCCCGTCACGAAGACGGTGTCCCCCCACGACCTTGGAGACGGCGTCGGCGTCGGTTCCGGGGATGGTGATGGAGTAGGCGCGGGCGTCGGGGTAGGGGACGCGGCGGGGGGTGGCGTGGCCGTCGGAGCTGCCGTCGCCGCCGGGACCTGGGTGGCGGCGCCGCTCGCGCAGGCGGCCAGCAGCGTCACGCTGGCAAGAACCGCGACCAGGCGGCCGGCCGCGCGGTACACGAACATCTCGGATGCCTCCGGGGCGCGTCGCGGGTCGGTCTCGCCAGTGGCTTGGCGCGGTCCCGGCGGCCGGGGTGTGGACCGCGTGTCAGAGCCTCCCGTCAACTAGGAAGAGGCGAACTCCTGTCAACCGCACCTGTCTAGGGCGGTTGTACCCTTCCGGTGGCAGGTGGCACCGCTCGGGAACGACCACCGGTCGCCCGCCGATCCTGGCCTTCGTGGCTCGAGCTTGCGAACTCCACGAGAGGGGATGCGTCAGGCGGTCGCCTCGTCAAGCAACTCAAGGATGTGACGGTAGGGCCGGCCGGTGGCTCGCGTCATCGCGATCTCGCACGGCCGGTTGAGCGAGGCCCAAGCGTCGAAGTCGCCTGCGGCCACCGACCGCGCCTCATCCCGGGTGGCCGCCGCGGTCAGTTCTGGATGCAGCATCCCGCGGTCCCCCGCCATCCCGCAGCAGCCCCACCCGTCGGGGACCACGACCCGTTCGGCGACCGCGCGGGCAATGGTCATCAGAGCCACGTTGACCCCGAGTCGGGTCGACGAGCAGGTCGGGTGGAGCGCAAGGGCGCCGAACTGTCGTTCCACGCGGAGGCGGGGGAGAAGGAGGTCGGCGACGAAGCTCACTACGTCCACGACGCGCGCATCGCTGCCTCGCCGCCCCACGAGACGCTGGTACCCCTCGGTGCAGGAGACGGCATCCGACACGATCGGGACATCCCCGCCGGCTCGAGCGGCTTCCACCGCCTCGGCGACGCGGCTTCCCATCATGTCAGCGCCGTCGGGCAGTCCCTTGGACGACCAGGGTGTCCCACAGCACAGCCTGCCGATCGTGTCCGGAACGAGCAGTTGGACCCCAGCGCGTGCGGCCAGCCTCATCACCGACTTGCTGACCCCCCCGGTCCCGGTCGCCGGGGCGAACATCGAGGCCGTGCACGAGGGCAGGTAGATTGCAGCGGCGACGCGTGCCGGGACGGAGCGCCGTGGTCGGCCTCCTCGAGGGAGGTCGGGGGTCCACGCGGGGACCGTGTCCCGGCCGTTCAATGCACGCAGCACGCGGGTGACCCCTGTCGGGATCACCGCCGGCACCGTCGAGGCGGCATCGAGCGCGAAGCCCACGCCCCGGGTCGAGAGGTCCCACCGGGACGCGGCGACCCGCCAGGCGGCTCGCGTCACGGCCCCGTGCCGGAGGATGCGCAGCCTCCTCACGTGATCGCCCGTATCGATGCCGAGAGGACACACCGTCGCGCACATCCCGTCCACGGCGCAGGTCTCGATGATCGGGTACGCGCTGTCCCGGGTCAGCTCCCGGGCAAGCACCTCGTCTCCGTTCGCCTTCGCGTTCGCCTGCTCGCGTCGCACGGCGATCCGCTGGCGGGGCGTCATCGTGACATCGCGGCTTGGGCAGACGGGCTCGCAGTAACCGCACTCGACGCATCGATCGATCTCGGGCTCGATCCGCGACGAGGTCTTGAGGTTCCGGAGGTGCGCATCGGCATCGTCGGTGATCAGGACGCCCGGATTGAGGATCCCGTCCGGGTCGCACAACCGCTTGATCTGGCGCATGACCGCGTAGAGCTCATCGCCGTATTGGCGGTGCACGAATGCCGCCATGGCGCGACCGGTGCCGTGCTCCGCCTTCAGCGTACCGCCCTTGCCGAGCACGAGCTCCACGAGGTCCTCTGTGAACGCCGCATACCTGGCAGGCTCCTCGTCGGCCGCGAACCGTTCGGTGAGCATGAAGTGGAGGTTCCCGTCGCGGGCGTGGCCGAAGATGACGGCGTCGTCGTAGCCATGGCGGTCGAAGAGCCCGGTCAGCTCGCGACAGGTCTCGACCATTGCCGGCACGGGTACGGCGATGTCCTCAAGCAGAGCGGTCGTGCCCGACCGGCGAGCCCCGGCCACGGACGCGTACAGCCCCTTGCGGATGCGCCACAGGGTCGCCCTCGTGGAAGGCTCCGCGGTGAGCTCGGCTGGTAGCGCGAGGTTGAGGTCGGCGAGGATGTGTCGGGCACTGACAGTGCGAGCCCCCAGCGACTCTGAGTCAAGCTCCTCCCACTCGACGAGCAGCGCACAATGGTCCCCGATCGTGACGCGACGGAGGGCAGGGTCGACTGAGGGGTCGAGCTGAGCGACCCGAAGAGAGGCCGCGTCCATCAGCTCGACTGCCGCCGCCCCGCATTCGATCAGGGGCGCCAGGGTGGTCACGGCGTCCGCGAGACTCGGGAAGACGAGGAGCCCCGTCGTCGCAAACTGCGGCAGCGGCACCGTCCGGAAGACCGCCCGTGAGATGAACCCGAGCGTGCCTTCGCTGCCGACGAGGAGGTGGGCGAGGATCTCGACTGGCGAGTCGAAGTCGAGCAGGGAGTTGATTCCGTAGCCCATCGTGTTCTTCATCGCGAACTGGCGGCGAATGCGCCCGGCGGCGACCTCGTCACCACGGACCCGGTCTCGGAGCGCAGCGAGTCCTGCGTGGATGTCGGGCTCAAGCACGCGGAGCCGGTCGTCCGCGTTGGGGGCGGCAGTGTCGACGATTGTGCCCGAGGGGAGGACGACCTCCAGCGAGTCGAGGGTGCGGTACGAGTTGCGCTCGGTGCCGCACGTCATGCCACTCGAGTTGTTTGCGATGACCCCGCCGACCGTGCACGCGATGTCGCTCGCCGGGTCCGGTCCGAGGCGACGTCCGTACGGGGCGAGGCGGGCATTGACCTGCCGGAGCGTCACACCCGGCTGGACGCTGACGCGCAGTCCGGCGTCCAAGACCTCCACATCGCGGAAGCCGCGGCGCGTGTCGACCAGCACGTCCGAGGTCCCAGCCTGTCCGCTGAGACTGGTACCGCCGGAGCGGAACGTGAGCGGCACGCGGTGCTCGGCGGCGACCCGGAACAGGGCCCCCACCTCGGCCGCGTCCCGGGCCACCACCACGGCCTGCGGCGTCAGGATGATGTGCGAGGCATCGTGTGCGTACGCGAGCCGGTCGATGGCACGAGCGCGAACACCGGCAGGCGAGGCCGACGCGAGCGCGGCGAGCAACGCCGGAGCCGTCGGGAGGACGCCCAGACGAGCACGCCGCTCGACTGGGCTCGCAGCGCTCATGCCCCGTCGATGGGCCGGCACCCGCTGGGGCCGAACTGAGGTAGACGAATGACGACAGTGGCATCGATGCTTCGGACGGGCGGTTTCACGCTCGCAGGAGCGCCCTCCGCGCTCGACTCGTGCGTGAGCGTCATCGCCACAAGCATCCACCTGCTGCCGAAGTCACAAAGTGGAGAGGACGAAGTCCGCGCCATCTGACGCCGGCGCTTCGACCCGCGCGCCGGTTCCTCGCCGCTCCCGCCGGGCACAAATGGACACGTCATCGGGATGGCACGGACGCAACCTCACCGCGTCGGCGTGAAGCGACGGGCCTGCGCCTGGATCAGCCTGCGCCGGTAGTCATCGAACACCTCGCCATTGGACGCAACGCTCGCGCCCGGCACGGTGGGAGAGACGAAGACCGGGGGAAGCGCGTGCCGCGCATGCAACTCTGCCGCGGTGGCGACCATCAACTGGTTGACCGCCGCGCAGGCCACGATCGTTGAGGTCCCGCCTACGGGTCGCTCGAGGCCATCGAGATACATGACCGCATCTTCGACGGGCACCCCGGTGTCGAGAACGAGGTCAGCCACCTCCGACAGGTGCTTGCCACTCGAGTGCTCGCGTGGGCGTGCTGCGTTCGCAACGGAGGTGACGCCGATGACGAATACCCCTCGGTCACGTCCGTACATCGCCGCTTCGATCGGCGCCGCGTTTCGGCCTCCATGCGACACGACGACCATCACGTCGCCGGGCGAGATCGGCTGGTTGTCGAGGTACTGCTGCGTGTAGCCCTCGGTCCGCTCCAGCCATAGCAGTTCGCGCACGCCGCCAGACCCGAGGACGTCCCACCACATGAGTCGCGGGTCAGTCAATGGGTTGAGGGCGGCGAACGCCCCGTAACGCGGGAATGCCTCCATCACCGGGATGACTGAGTGGCCGCTGCCGTACAGGTGGATGAACCCACCCCCTTCAACGGCATCCGCCGCTCGCCGCGCACCCACCTCGAACGCCTGCGCCTGCGTCGATGCCAGGCCCTCGATCAGTTCGACGAGGCGGCCGAGGTAGTCCGTCTGCATGGTGGATCCTCCAATGTCACGTGCTGCTCTTGAGCCCAAGGCGAACCTGATAGCGGTCACCTCGCATGACTGACGCGACGAGCTCGAACGGTCGGTCGCCGACCAGCGTCAGTCGCTCCACGAGGAAGCAGCACGTCCTCGCCGGGACCTCGAGCAGCTTCGCATCGGCAGCGCCGACGGCCCCGACGCGGAAGACCTCTTCGGCCTCGGTCGGCACGAGTCCATACCGGTCCCGCAGCAGCCCGTACAGGGTCATGTCGGTGAGGTCGACCTCCTCGAGCCCAGGTACGAAGGAGGCGACGATCCGTGCTCTCTGTACACCGACCGGCGTCCCGTCTCCGAGCCGCAGTCGATCGAGTGCCAGAACGGTAGTGCCGACCTCGATCCCGAGGCGTTCGGCGGTCCGATCGTCCGCCCCAATCAGTTCCTGGCGAAGGACACGACCTCCTGCCGCGAGGTGCAGCGAAGCCATTTCCTCCGTGTAGGAGGAGACCGTGCGTGAGCCGGCCGTCAGAGTGGCCGCTCGAACGAACGTCCCCTTTCCCGGCTGACGGGACACCAGGCCCTCGGACGCCAGAAGGGCGAGAGCCTGGCGGATGGTGATCTTGCTGGCGCCGTACAGGGCGGACAGCTCACCCTCGCCGGGGAGCCGGGTCGATGGCACCAGCTCACCGGAGAGGACGCGTGCCCGGAGGTCCGCCTCGACCTGGCGGTACAGGGGCATCGGTTCGAGGCGCGACACGGGCCGGACCCCGGAGGGGTGAGATGGTCGTTCAGTCACGGCGTGATTATAATGGCATAATCAGTTGCTGCATACCCCAGAGGGAGCTGACCGTGCATCCCGTGACCACCGCCGTTGTCAGAAACGCCTTCGGCAGCATCGTCAATGAGATGGACCTGGCCCTCTTCCGGTCAGCGTTCAGCCCGGTGATCACCGAGGGACGTGACATCGGCGGTGCCATCATGGACCGCCGCGGTCGCCTGGTGGCCCAGGGCGACTGGGACCTTGCTGTGTTCGTGGGCATGCTCGAGTTCTCGCATCAGGCGATCCTTCGTGATTACGCCGACGATCTCGAGCCCGGCGACGTCTTCATCATGAATGACCCGTTCGTCGGCGGCACCCACTTCAACGACGTGGGTGTAGTCCGGCCCGTCTTCGGTCCTGGCGGACTCGAAGCGTTCGTCGCCGTCTGCGGCCACTGGCCGGATGTCGGCGGGCAGGAGCCCGGCAGTTTCGTGGCTGACGCGCGCGAGCACTTCCAGGAAGGGCTGCGGATGTCGCCGCTGAAGATCGTCCAGGCGGGGCGCCCGAACAAGGCGGTGTTCCGCATCATCGAAGGCAACATGCGGATTCCCCACGAGCGGGTCGCCGATGCCTACGCCCAGATCGGCGCCACGAGCGTGGGCGAGACGCGCCTCAAGGAGCTGGCGGCTCGATACGGCTGGGATGACGTGCACGCGGTCATGGACGAGGTGATCGACAAGTCCGAGCTTCTCCTGCGGGAGGAGATCTGCCGCATCCCCGACGGCGTGTACCACGGTGAGGACTTCGTCGACATGGAGTCCCTCGCGCGCCCGTACCCCAAGCGGGTCGCCCTGCAGCTCACCGTCGAGGGCGATCACATGACCTTCGACTTCTCGGATTCGGATGGCGAGTCCCTGTCGGCGTCGAACTCAACCTACAGCGCCACCGCGTCCGCGGTGTTCGTGACCGTCAAGTCACTGTTCCCCCACATCCCCATGAACCACGGATGCTTCGCTCCGATCGACGTGATCGCGCCCTTGGGCACGGTGGTCAACGCACGCCCCCCGCGAGCGATTTCGAGCATGGCGGCCACCGTGTACGAGAAGGTCATCGGCGCGTCCCTGAACGCGCTGGAGACCGCCCTGCCCCAGCAGGTCGTGGGCACGCCGTACAACCTCATCAACCTGACGATCGGCGGGAAGAGCGACGACCGCCCTTACGTGGCGTATCTGTTCAGTGAGGGCGGTTTCGGCGCTCGCGCGACGAAGGACGGCCCTGCGGGCCTTGTCTCCTTGTACGGCGGCGGTGCGCGGATCACGCCCGCGGAGGTGATGGAGCGCCGCTACCCGATTCTCTTCGAGGAGTGGGCCCTGTGGCCCGACTCCGGAGGACCGGGTCGCTTCCGCGGGGGCGTCGGCTCGCGGAAGACGTTCCGCCTCCTGGAGGGCGAGGCCCGACTTTCCTGCCTCGGCGACCGGGAGTTCTACCCGCCCGCCGGAGTTCTCGGAGGCGGGAAGGGCGCGGCCCACGGGCTGCTGCGTAACGAGGGCCAGCCGGACCAGGAGAACCTTTCGCTCAAGGCCGTCGGCGTCGAGCTGCGCGCGGGCGACCGGGTAACGATTTTGGCAGGCGGGGGCGGGGGGTACGGAGACCCGCTCGAGCGATCGACGACGCTCGTCGAGCAGGACGTCGCGATCGGCCTGGTGACCGCCAAACACGCCCGCGATGCCTACGGGGTGGTGATCCTGCCCGATGGCACCGTGGACGAGGAGGCGACACGCAACGAGCGAGAGCAGCGGAGGGCGGCGCGATGATCCGTGTCGGCGTCGACACCGGGGGCACCTTCACTGACTTCGTCACGCTCGGGCCCGACGGTCTGCGCGTCGCGAAGTACCTGTCCACACCTGACGACCCCGCCCGCGCGGTCCTCACGGGCGTCGAGGACATGGCGATCCCGCTCGACCAGGTCGAGCTGTTCGCCCACGGCACGACCGTCACCACGAATGCGGCGATCCAGCGACGAGGGGTCCCGGCCGGGCTGATCACGACGCGCGGCTTCCGCGACGTCCTCCAGATTCGCCGCACGACTCGCGGCGACCTCTACAACTTCCAGTGGGAACCGCCTGTCGAGCTCGTGCCCCGCAACTGGCGCAGGGAGGTGGCGGAGCGTACCGCCGCGACCGGCGTCGTCCTCGCGCCGCCCAACGTCGACGAGGCCGTCGCGACCGCGGCGGCGCTCGTCGCGGAGGGCGTCGAATCGCTCGCGATCTGCTTCATCAACGCCTATGTGAACGGCGAGAACGAACGACTCGTTCGCGACGCGATCCGGGAGCGGTTCCCGGAGCTGCCCATCTACATCTCCTCCGAGATCCTGCCCGAGTGGCGGGAGTTCGAACGCACCTCGACGACCGTCGTCTCCGCGTACATCGGCCCGACGCTCGCTGGCTATCTCGCCCGCCTCGAGACGACGCTGCACGAGCAAGGCTATGGCAACGATCTCCTCGTAATGGCTTCCAACGGGGGTCTGTCGACGACCGCCGCGGCGCTCCGACGACCCGCGTACTCGATCGGATCGGGTCCCGCCGCCGGCGTCGTGGCACAGATCGCGATCGCCGCGGCCTCCGACTCGGATGGTTCCGTCCACTACCCCAACCTGATCGGGATGGACGTCGGGGGGACCTCGACCGACATCTCGATCGTCGCCGGCGGGCTGCCGAGCCTGCGGAGCGAGCTCGAGCTGGAGTTCGGCACGACGATCGCCTACCCGGTCATCGACATTGGGTCGATCGGTGCGGGCGGCGGAACGATCGCGTGGATCGACCGGGGCGGCATGCTGCAGCTGGGTCCGCAGAGTGCAGGGGCGGACCCTGGACCCGCGTGTCTCGGGCGGGGCGGGGCGGAGCCGACCGTCACGGACGCGAACGTCATACTCGGGCGGCAGAACCCGTGGGAGCTCGCCGGGGGAAGCGTCCAGCTCCACCCCAAGCTCGCCAAGGATGCTGTCGAGGAGCTCGGCGGCCGGCTCGGGCTCGATGGTGCCTCCATGGCGAGCGGGATCATCGAACTCGCGGTCGCCAACATCGTGTTCGCCATCCGGCAGCGGACGGTCGAGCGAGGGCTCGATCCGCGCGACTTCGCCCTTCTCGCCTATGGCGGCGGTGGCCCTCTCCTCGCGGCCGCGGTCGCCGAGGAGCTGGGCGTCTCGACCGTGCTCGTGCCGCCGAACCCCGGCGTGACGTCTGCCCTCGGCCTTCTCCTCACCGACGTCCGGCACGACATCGCCATGACCTTCCTCCGAGAGAATCGGATCACCCCCGCGGCGCAGGTCGCGGCGGCCTACGACGAGCTCGAGCGATCGGCGGTGACGATCCTCGGGCGCGAGGGGTTCCGCGACGATCGCATCGTCGTGACGTACTCCGCCGACCTGCGATACGTCGGCCAGACGCACGAGCTGAACATCATCATCCCCAGGCCCTACACCGAGTCGGTCCATTCGAGGCTCTCCGAACTGCTGGCGGAGCGTCATCACCGCGAGTTCGGCCACGCTCCGGGCCCCGAGACCCCGGTCGAGATGGTGAACCTGCGCGTGAGTGGGATCGGTCGGATCGATCATCCGGCCCTGCCCGCGGTGTCGGCGGCGCCGTCGCCCGAGCCCGTCGCGAGGCGCGGCGTGTTCCACAAGGAGTGGCTCGATACCCCGGTCTACTGGCGGGACGGGTTCGGCCGGGGCACGCGGATTGAAGGGCCGAGCGTCGTCGAGCAGCTCGATGCAACGACGCTCATCCCTCCGGGCTGGAGCGCGGAGGTCGACGCGATCGGCTCGATGGTCCTCCGGCCGGATCAGCTGGACTGCTGACGAAGGCTTCTCGTCAGCAGTCGGGGATGGGCCTGAACCCGAGCTCGGTTGGGAGCGGCCGGTCGCTCATGAACACCTGGGCCTGTCCGGCGTCGAAATGCAGGCCGTGCACGCGGAGCGCTGCTGTGTAGTACGCCCAGTAGGGGATGTCGGCAACACTCCCCGACCCGGGTACGGACCGTCGGAAGAGCTCGTATTCGTTCACGGCCGCGAGCCATCGGTCACGCACAGATGCGACCGGGACCAGGTGGGTCGGAGCAAAGCCGACGAGGTCCTCGCAGTTCTCGGCGAACGCCAGGACAGGGTCGACGGGCGCGAGATCGACGGCTTCGCGCACGACCCTGTGAGCCTCCCGATGGCTCGCGTGCCAGGACCCGGCCCAGTGCGTGATGACGACGGTCGGGCGCCGCCGGATCAGCTCCGCGACCAGCCAGTCGCGGACGACCTCCTCGCGCAGCGGCGCCGGCGCCCCGGACCAGACAGCCTCGGCACCGAGCAGCCGCGCCGCCGCCAGCGACTCCTCGCGGACCTGGGGGCCAAAGACGTCCGGCGCCTTGTCCGGATGCCCTCGCTCGCCGAGCGTCAGGTGAATAAGTGCGACAGGCCAGCCCGCATCACTCGCCACCGCAGCGAGCGGCCCTGCCATCAGCTCCGCATCGAGGGCGTGAGCGCCCACTACGATCAGGGTCATGGCAGACGCGGTGGATCGAGCCGCAGGATGCGGCCGAGCATGACTCGTCTCGATGCCCCGCTCGCTGCCGGCACGTTGGTTGCATACCCGGCAAGGGTCTCGTCGGCGAGCAGGGCCCACGTGACGCTCTCCCGGGCGTCCCCGGGAATGCCGAACTCGTCCTGGCGGCGGATGGCCAGTCCCGGCAAGCGTTCCTCGATGAACCGAACGAGCGTCCTGTTGTGGGCTCCCCCGCCGTACAGGATCATCTCGTCCACCCCGGCAAGGGGCACGAGCTCGCGGTAGTAGTGCGCGGCGATGCACTCGGCGGTGAAGGCGGTGACGGTCGCCACGAGATCGTCCGTCGCTATATCGTGCGATCGCGCCCACGCGAACACCTCGGTCACATACCCGGACCCGAAGTCCTCGCGCCCCGACGTCTTCGGCAATGGCAGGCCCACGTACGGGTGTCCCTGCATCCAGGCGAGGAGGTCGGATCGGACCGTGCCGCGCGCAGCCCGACGCCCGTCCCGATCGAACTCCTCGTCGCCGCCGGTCAGTTGGCGCACCGTCTCGTCGATCACCATGTTCCCGGGCCCGGTGTCGAACGCAACGACGTCGTCGAGGGTCCCTCCTCTCGGGAGGTACGTCACGTTCGCGATCCCCCCGATGTTCTGGACCGCGCGGCTCAACGTGTCGTCCGCATAGAGGACGTAGTCCGCGAAGGCACTGAGCGGCGCCCCGTGTCCGCCGACCGCGATGTCCGAGGGCCGCAGGTCGCAGACGACCGTCGTGTGGAGGCGCGCGGCGATGGCCGCCACATCTCCGATCTCGAGATGGATGCCGGTCCGCCCGCCGGCCGGTGGCTCATGGAGGAGGGTCGGCGCTTGCACCGACACGGCCGTGAGGGCGTCGGCATCGATCCGCTCCGCATCGAGGAGGGCGACGGCCGCATCTGCAAGGACAACGCCGATCTCCCGATGGACGGCACCGAGCTCCCGACCGTCGAAGCGGGCAGGCAGGAACAGCGCGAACAGCCGGGCCCGAAGGTCGGCGGGATACGGCGTGATGCTGTGAGCGAGGACGTCGACCTGCCGTTGTCTGCCGTAGCCATGGGTCCTGATCAGTGCGCCTGCGACACCGTCCCCCGACGTGCCGCACATCAGCCCAATGAGGAGGCGCGGGTCGTCCTTCACGACCCGCCTCTCTCAAGCGCTCGACGCGCCAGTCGCGAGAAGACCACGCCGACGACGAGGGCCGCGCCGAAGAAGACCTGCTCTACCCATCCAGTGATCTTCAACAGCTGCAGGCCGTTGATCCCCATCGCGAGGAAGTAGACCGCGATGAAGGTCCCCCAGGGGTTGAAGCGGCCGGGATTGATAGCCGTCGACCCGAGGAACGCGCCGGCGAAGGCTGGGAGCAGAAGGGCGGGCGCGATGTTCGGGTCGACCGAACCGTTCCGCCCGGCGAGGAGGACACCCCCGAGGCCGGCGATGAGGGACCCAACGATGAGGGTCCCGGCTCGGATGGCATCGACGCGAATGCCGGTCAGGCGCGCGACGTTGCGTCCCGCACCGACGAAGTAGATGTACCTGCCGAGCGGTGTGTAACTGAACACGTACCAGGTGGCGGTCGTGAGCCCTAGCGCGACGAAGAACACCATCTGCAGGCCGCCGATCTTCATGCGCGCGAAGTCGACGAGCAGGGGATCGACGGGCGACACGATGAGGTTGTTGATTCCGAGAGCAAGTCCCGCGAGCACCGACCCCATGCCGAGGGTTGCCACGAGCGATGGAACGTCGAGGACAACGATCACGACGGCGTTGATGACCCCCACGAGCAGCGCGGCAGCGATCGCGAGGACGATCGTCGGCTCGATCGGCCAGCCGTTCTGGACGTTGAGCCAGCCGACAATGACGAACGAGAGCCCCATGGTGGCGGCGATTGAGAGGTCGTACTCGCCGGCGGCCAGACCGAACAGCATGCCGAGGGTCAGGATCAGCAGGATCGATCGCTCACTCAGGACGGATTGGAAGTTGCGGGCTGTCGGGAAGAGGTCGGGCTGAAGGAGGCTGAAGACGATGATGAGGAACAGCCAGGCGACCGGGAGAGCGAACCGGCTCGCGAGCAGACCCAGGGAACCACTGCCCGAACCGCGAGTGGACGTGTCGACGTCGCTACCTACGCTCGAATCCTGCGGTCGGTCGTTGCTCATTGGGACGCTGGTCCCTCCATCGCGCCACCCCTCGCTCTCCTGTCGGGATCGAGCTGCACCTGTTCGCTGATCCGGGCTGAGGTTAGGTCCGATCCCGCGAGCTCGGTCGCGACCTCCCCGCGGCGCATCACGAGCACCCGGTGGCACACCTCGGCGAGGTCGGCGGCCTCGACGGACGAGATGACGATCGCCATACCCTCCGAGGCCGCCTCGGTCAGTAGTCGCATGATCTGACGCTTCGCGCCGACATCGACGCCGTGCCACGGCTCGTCGAGGATCAGCAGTCGGGGGCGCCGCGCGAGCCATTTGGCTAGCAGGGTCTTCTGCTGGTTGCCACCGCTGAAGGTCGCCATGATCGCCTCTGGGTCGACCGGGGTGACCTCGAACCGCGCCATCTGGGCTCGCGCGTCCTCGCGCTCCCTGCCTCGGCGCATCCGTCCGCCGACGGCATATCGCTGGAGGGTCGCCAGCGTCAAGTTCTCGCGTGCCGTCGCCTCACCGACGGCGCTGTCACGGGCACGGTTCCCCGGGAGCAGTCCCATCCCGAGGCTCATCGCTCGGCGCGGGGTCATCGATGCTAGGTCGACCGTCGTTCCTGCGATCTCAATCCTCCCCGAGTGCGCCGGCTCCGCTCCGAAGACGAGGTACGGGACCGCGTCATGCCCCATCCCGAGGAGGCCGGTGAGTCCGAGGACTTCCCCGCGGTGGAAGTCGGCATGAAACCGCCGGACGACGCCCCCGGAGAGCCCCCTGACGGTGGCCACGACCTCGCCGTACCCGAGCGTATGGTCGGCATACACCTGCTCCATCTCGAACCCGAGCATCTCCGTGACCAGTCCCCGCACGGTGAAGTCAGGTGCGCGGTGCCGGGCGACGACGCGACCGTCGCGAAGGACCGTCACACCGTCTGCGAGCGTCACGACCTCATCGAGTCGGTGACTGACGAATAGAACGGCGTGACCTCGACCGGCGATCGCTCGGACTCGTCCGAAGAACTCGGCTGCGGAGTCGTGCGGGAGCCGGGCGGTCGGCTCGTCGAGCACGAGGAGCGCGCTCTCCGATGCGGGGAGGTGAATCAATGCTCGCGCGATCGCGAGGAGTGCACGCTGCACGTCCGTGAGCGTTGCAAGCGCGGCGTCGGGATCGACATCGAGCCCGTACTCCCGGAGCACGCCGCGTGCTCGCGCACGCTCGGAGCGCCAGGATATCCGCCACCCGAGTCCAGTCCGGTACTGTCCCACGAGGAGGTTCTCGAGGACAGTCCCCTCCTCGTACAACCCAAGATCCTGGTGAACGAAGCTGAGCCCGAGGCGGCTCGCTGTCGCCGCGGAGAGCGGAAGGGCCTCCTGATGCCCTCGTACGGCGAGCGTGGCTCCTGGGTCGGGCGGGTGGTAGCCCGCAAGGATCTTGATGAACGTCGACTTCCCGGAGCCGTTCGGCCCGACAAGAGCGTGGATCTCGCCGTGCGAGACGGCGAGATCCACGTCGGTCAGGACCCTCCGACCGGAGAACGTCTTGCTGAAGCCGCGGGCATCGGCGACCGGGACTTCAGCCATGACGTCGACTCTGGGGTCTACTGGACGCCCCAGATCCCCTTGTACCCGGAGCGGAAGTCCGCCCCGCCATACCATGTGTCCTCACCTGCATTCAGGTCGATGTCGCCGATGTTGCCCGACCAGAAGATCCGCGCCGGGAGCATCTCATCCTCGACCGGAGGGGCGCCGGTGAGCGCCCGCGCCACCTGGTCGATTGTGGCCCAGCCGAGCCAGACCTGAGGTCCACCGAGGTCCGCGGTCACCGAACCGTCGGCGACCGCGGACAGGCCGGCATCCGTCCCGTTGTACGTCACGATCTTCGCCAGTTGGGTGCCCTTCTCGGCGACCGCGGCGGCGACTCCCGAGGAGACCATCGAGTCGAAGACCGGAACCAGGTAGAGCGGCGACGTTCCGGCGTTCGACTCGATCGCGGCTCCGGTCAAGGACTGCAGGTTGCCCCACTGGGCGAACGGGGCATCGATGACCGATACGGTGCCATCGGGGGACAGCCGCGTCATCTCGTCCTTGAACGCCTGAACCATGGCCTCGCTGACGACGAGGCCAGGCACGTTGTAGATCGACGCCGACGCCTTATCGCCGCCGTCTGCGACGACAAAGGCGGCCATCTGCTTGCCCGCACACGTATAGCAGAAGGTCACGTAGCCATAGACACCACGAGCTGCCGCCTCGGCCGACGGGAGCTGCGGATCGCTGGTGGTGAGCTCGATGACAGGGATGCCCGCGGCCTTTGCATCTGCGAGCGGGGCCGCGACGCTCGCGGAATCGACGCTTTGGATGAGGATCACGTCATAGCCCTGCGACACGCCCTGTTCGATGAGGCCGGCCGGATCGTTCTTCGCGGCGTCAACCGCCGTGACCTCCATGCCGAGCAGAGTGGCTGCTTCCGTTACGCCGGACAGCCAGTTCTTCACGAAGAAGTACTCGAGTCCGTTACCGATCGCGTAGATCCGCTTGCCCTTGAGGACGCCCACGTCGGCCAGCGCGGGTCCCGTGAACGTGAACTCGGCCGGCGCCTCGAGCGCCGCCACAATCGACTTCGCCTCATCTACGCCGCTCGGAGCCGCACTCGCGGGCGTTACAGAGGCCGGAGCCTCGGACGCCGGAACCGCGGATGGGGCAGGCGTCGTGCCACCCCCTGAAGAGCATCCCGCGATGCCCACCGCGAGGGCCACCGCGGCCAGGACCGGCCACTTCCGCCGGTGCATCATTCGCCTTGCGTGCATGAGTTCCTCCTCGGCAGTCCGATGGGTCGCCCGGTTCGTGCCCTAAACAGACCCTCATAACATTATGAGGTATGTCAACGTCAGTGCGCTACCCCCGAACACGGGCCGCGGGCGTCGCCGAGGCACGATCCATGGCCCTCGACGCCGCACGCGCGCCCCCTGGCGCACCGTTCGCCGGTCGAGCTCGGCGCGAGCCGACCCACCGGCCCGGGCTGCCGCGGCGAGCACGGGCGGGGCCTCGCCGACCACCGCGTTGGGCCGAGCGCTCTCGACGTCGCAGATGCCGCGACAGCGCGGGTAGGTGGAACAGCCCCAGAAGGCGCCCCCGTCGCTCCGGCGCCGGCGACGGACCATCGCTGCTCCGCAGCGCTGGGTATGGCAACCTGAACTGGCCCCACTTTCGGGGCTTGTGATCACGGTGGGGCCAAGTGGGGTTGTCATTCCCACAGCGCGGGCACGCGACCTCCGCCGTACCCGCCGAAGCGTCCCCGGACTTCATCATGGCTGCCTCGAGCATACGGCCGCCACGCTAGCGATGGACGGCCTCGTTGGCCGCGTCCGCGGCGGCTACCCATAGACTGGCCACCGTGAACCCTAGCGAGCTCGCCGCCCGCGTGCCGTTCGTCTATCACGTGGCCGAGGTCGACGCGTGGCCCTCGATCCGGGAGCACGGGTTGCTGTCGACGAGAATGCGCTCCCTCGCAAGCGTGAAGACCGTCTCCGCTCGCTTGCTGGCCGCCTTGTCCAAGGCAGACTTGATCGTCTCCCCGAGGAGGGCGGTGGCCGCTGCGCCGAGCACGATCCCAGGCGGTCCAAGGATCAGGCCGAGGAGTGTGAGCCCCGACGGATGCAGACGCCGTATCACCGCCGATCCAAACTGCGCGCTCGGTTGCAGAGTGCTTGGGTGTCGCGATCCTGTGCGAACCTTTCGTCACATGCACCATCCCCTGACGCCGGCCCTCAGCGCCCTCATGTCATTCCCACGTGAACATTTCAGGGACGGGATGATCCTACGCGTGCCAGCCTTGAACGTATGCTGCTCCGAAGGTTCTTGCTTGCTGAGTCGCCGGACTCAGACCGCCGGGCGTGCACTAGGGCGACCCCGAGCGGCCGGCAGCGCACATACCCGCATAGGTCTCGACGCTAGTCATCTCGCCCCGACTATCCCCACACAATCTGCATGGTGTGGCCGGCCCCGAGACGGGGCGCCGCCCAGCCGGAGCGGCGCATCTCTCTCCCTCAACCCGCACATTCGCCTTTCGCGCCGATTGGCCGCCTTGTCGGCTCTCAGGTTCTCTCTCGCTTAAGGTTGAGGTCGAGGAGTCGGGCGAGGACCTCTTCGTCGGGGAGGTCGGACGGCCAGCCATAGGCGGTGAGGACGGCGACATCGAGCGACGCGTGGGCGTTGGCGAGCCAGGCTGGACGCTGGTTGTAGAGGTTCGTGAGCGTCCGCTTCGCGAGCTCTTCGTCGGTCAAACCCGGCGGGTTCAGCCAGCCATCGCGGAGCTCGACGAGCCGACGGGCGGCGGCGGCGATCACCTCGCGCTGCTCGTAAGTCGGGCGCGGGATCGGGAAGGTCTCGAAGCAAGTCGACAGTGTGTAACGCGGGCGGGTCTCGAGCTGAGTGCCGAGCGCGAGCGCCCAAGCGCAATGAATGCGAGATTGCAGCAGTCCGAAGGAGTAGTCGTCGTCGCGAGCGAATATGACCACCGCCTGATCGGGCAACGTCCCAGCGGCCACCCACACGAACAGACGGTGCTTGGCGGTCATGGGCGTCACCACGAAGCGCGCGAGGCCAGCGATTGCACGACGCATTCCGACTACGGGCTCAGCGTGCAACCACCAGCGCTCCCGATAGGCTGCGCGACGCACATGGCCCCGGAACGGCTTCACGGTCCGTCGGACGTACTCGAACGGGGCCTCGTAGAGCGCGGCATCCTCGGCAGGACGGCCAACGCCGAAATCGACCACCCACATGCGGCGAGGACGACGTGTGATGTCGAGGCCGTTGACCGACGGCCGGACCACGTCTCGGTTATCTCGTCCGTCCGGGTTCGGCTTGCTCAGGAGGTCGGCCGCGACTGATTCGGGAACGTCGAACGGCCCGCCCTGCACATCGCCGTAGAAGGCGATGCCCAGGTTCTCGCGGAGGGGGCGCGCCATCGTGAGGTCAAGGCCAGCAGTGAGGTTGGCGTTGATCGCCACCACGGGGGCCCCGTTGAGAGTGCGCTCCCGCTCGGCGCCGTCGTCTTGACCGACGAAACTGAGATGTACGTTGGCGCCTGCCAGCACCCACGGCTCGTCGGCGTAGGCGAAGAAGATGTCGCCGGTCTCCTTGATGCGTTCAAGGGTGCGCCGGCTTGCTCCGCCGCGAATGCCCTGCGTCGCTAGTAAACCTGCGCGCCGGGCCCGGCCCTCCGCGATCAGGGCTCGAGCCTTCTCATGCCAATAGCACACGAAATCGGAGGCGTTTGGGAGGCGGTCACGGAAGATCCGGAAGAGCGATTCAGCGTACTCGCTCCCGAGATTGCGGCGGAGGAGCCGATTACCCAGGAACGGCGGGTTGCCGACGATGAACTCCGCCGCCGGCCATTCGGCCTCGCGCGGGTTCGTCGGGTCGGAGAGATCGAGGAGCGCGTCGCGGGTCGCGATGGTGTCGAGCGGGCTCAGGATCGGATTCGAACGATAGTGGAAGCCATGGCCCAACATCCATTGGATCTCCCCGATCCAGATCGTCACCCGGGCCAGCTCGGCGGCATAGGGGTTGATCTCGATTCCCATGACCGCTTCGGGACCGACCTGGGGGAACTCTTGGGGTAGCCGCAGGACGAGCGAACCCCAGCCGATCGCCTCGAGTTCGAGGTCTTTGAGCGCCTGCAGGGCGATGTACAGGAAGTTGCCCGAGCCGCAGGCGGGGTCGAGGACGCGGACGGCGCGGAGCCGCGCGAGGTACGCCTCGAAGGCCCGGCGGGCTTCGGGGTCAGGGCCCTTTCGTCCGCCCGCGTCGCGGCGCATCGTCAGCTCGGTCACCCGCGCCTGCATCGCTTCGTACTCCCGACGCAGCGGTCGCATGACGACCGGCTCGACGAGCCGCCAGATGTCGTCGCGGCTCGTGTAGTGGGCGCCGAGTTGGGCTCGCTGGGAGGGGTCGAGCCCACGCTCGAAGAGCGTCCCGAAGATCGCGGGCTCGATCAGGCTCCAGTCGAGCCGCCCGACCTCGAGGAGGAGACCGATCTCGGGGGCGGTGAGGGTGAGAACGTCCGCCAAGTCGAACAGGCCGCCGTTGAACCAGGCGATCCGATCGGCGCCGAACATCCCGCCGTTGGACATCTTCGCGAAGAGGTCGCCGAGCGCTGTCGCGAAGTCGGTCGGCCGGGAGCGGGTCGTGTCGGCCAGGCGGCCGAGGAGCCCCTTCGGGAGGAGCCCCGTGTCCTCGGCGTACAGGCAGAACAGGAGCTTGTCGAGGAAGTGGGCGACCCGCTCTGGGTCGTGGTCGCGGGCACGGAGCGCGCCCGCGAGCTCGGCGAACTTCCCGGCCGTGTGCTCGGTCAGCTGGGCCGGGGTGACGTGGGGCCGGAGCGCCTCGGGGTCGCTGAAGACGGCGCGGAGGATCCGAAGCGCCTCCGACGGGTCGGGCGCCGCGAGATCGTCGAGGGTGACGGCGTAGAGCTTCGGGCTCAAGTTCGTGAAGTTCGTCCGAACCTCGATCCGCTCGAGGTCCGATACGACGAGGAGCGGGGGGTTCTCGAGCGCGTCCTTGTACTGATTGAGCTGGAGATACGCGGCTTTGAGGTCCTTGCGCTTGCCCTTGTACTCCCAGGCGAAGTGACCCTTCTTCCAGACGTCGGCGAAGCCATCGCGCCCGTCGAGCTTCTCAGCCCCCTTCTCGAACGCATACCAGGTCCCGGTCGGGTCGGCCTCGGTGGGTCCAGGCTCGCCGAGCATCGCGCAAAGGTCGAGGAAATGGGACTGGGCGGACGCGCGTTCGGACGTCTCGACGCCGCGCCACTTGGCGGCGAACTCGCCGGGTGTCATGCGAGCGGCAGGTCAGCGATCCTCACGGTCCGAGGATAGTGCCTGTTGGCCGGCTCGGACGCGCCGACACGACGCGGACATGGTGCTCCTTACCCGCAGCCATCTCACGGCTTGCGCCGCGGACGGCCGCCGGTCGCGGCTGCCGCGCCCGCGGGGCGTCCGCCTCGGCCAGGGCGATGGTCTCCAGCAGGATGCCCGCCGCGGGTGGGTCATCGCGACCGGCCCCGTCGAGGCGGAGGCGTAGCGCAGGGGTTTGTCGCTGCTCGCGCGCCTGCCAGCCGCCAATGCGCCGCCCGGCCTGCGCGATCGCATACGGTCAGCCGATGATGCGGCCTGCGTAGTCGCGGTGGCGCTTGCCTTCGAGGATCTCCGCGTACCACCTCCCAGCCCGCCGAGCGCCGTCGCCATCAGTCTTGCTGCTCGCCAAGAGGTACTCCTCGATCGCCTCGCGAGTCGGTCGATCACGACGCCGCGCGATCTGGCGGAGCCGCCGGATGGCATCCTCCTTCTCGCCGCCGCCGAGAAAGTGGTTGTGACCGCCTAAGAAGAGCATGCTGTCGAGGCTCTTCGTGATCTCCTCTGGGAGTGTCGGGGCCTCTATCGACGCGAAGCCCTCGACGAGACAGCGAGCGCCCGCACGGCGGATCCACGCCGAAATGTCGTATCGGATCCCCGGAATCACGCAGATGGCCGAGTCGAGGGCGCTCCGCGAGTTCGAGGGTCCGGTCGTCAGGCGGCCAGACCGCGAGGACGGGCCCTCGATCCCGAGGTGCGCGCGACCGCGGAGAGACGAAGGCCCACCGCTCGGCCGCCCGCGCCAACAGCGGCGCGTTGCCCATCATCTGCTTGGCGTACATGACGATGACCCCGCGGCCTCCGTGCTTCCGCTCGGCCGCCACCAGCCACCGGAAGCCGATGGCGAGGCTCTCGTCTCGGTCAATGTCGTGGTCGAGGCCGGGGATCCAGGCAGCCCTCGTAGCGCTCGGTGCTCATCGCGGCGTCTCCTGTCCATGGCCCAGATGGGCCCCCGATGATGCTGTCCTCGGAGCGCGACATCTAGCCTGTCACGGGCTGTGTTCGAACAATCTCGGCGTGCCAACCTCTCGCCAACCGCCGATCCGCGGGACAATGGTCGCGTGAGCGACCGGGGCGTCAGCATCATCGCCGAGAAGGCGTGTCGGCGTGCCTGACCTTCGGCTGTTGCCCGACCCTGAACTCCCTTTCACTGACGGTGCCGACGACTGGATCTGGAACGTCTCCGCAGCACTCGGGCCGTTCGTGCAGCGCTCGGCTGATCCTGGCCCGAAAGGGTGAGATAACACCGTGACTGATGAGCGCAGCGAGCCCGACCCCGAAACTCCTAGCGAGCCCGACCAGACACCGGTACCGGAGGAAGAACTAGCAGCAGGGACCGAGCCGGAGCCTGAGCCAGAGCCGAGGTCGGGCTTTCCGGCATCCAGGCTGGTCCGCAGACAGCCGATCCTAGGGACTGATTGGTCTGTCCGCGAGAGATCCTTCGGCGAGCAGACAGACATGCTCCGCGAAGCGGAGAATTCCGAGCTCTCAGACCGGGACTTCGTGGTCAACGTCATCGCACGCCAGATCGTGAGCGAGCCAGAGCTCGGTAGGGATGAGGTCGCCGCCTGGACCGATGATCAGCTCCTGGCGGGCGCACGCGCGACGCTCTCGTTTCCGCCCATCCACTACAAGGTGGATGGGCGGAAACGGATCAGCGAAGAAGAGGCCATCCCCGACCCGTTGACGTTTGCTTCCTTCCGAGCTGCCATCCGTGAGCAGGCCAAACGCAGGTTCGCGGCATTCGCCGAAACGGCCAGGCGGATCAACGATCTCGGTCTGCCGCGAGGTTCGGCAATTCAGGACGCCATGAAGGTGATATCCGCCAATCAGGCAGACGTCCTCCGCAACTTCGGCCCAGGCTCCGCGGTTCAGGATGCAATAGATGCGGCCAAGAAGATCGGGGCGATGTCTCAGCCCATGGCGGGCATCGACTCGATGAAGAAGACCCTGGCTGCGCTCAGTGACACGTCGGGGATTGCTTCCACTCTGGCGCGGTATCAAGAAAGCACCCGTGCCATGGAGCAGATGTCCGGGAAGGTGGATCTGCCGCACCTTCGGAGCGAGGAGTACGTCCGGCTTGGCAACCCAGAGGTCAGGGCCATCGACAGCGTCGGCGGCCGCATCAAGAAGTTGACCGACCTGCAGGCCGAGGCGGCGCGCGATCAGCTCGACGCTATGGTCGATCTCGCCGAGAAGGGCGACAAGCAGGTCCAGGCGATGACCTCGATGGTGACGCAGGTCGAAGAGATGGTCAACGAGATCAAGGGTCTTCGTTCGGACTCGAAGACGCCCACAATGTTGACCAAGGCTAAGGACCCGTCACGATATAACTTGACCTGTGGCGGGTCCTCGGCTATGCTTCG
>CAZVPS010000001.1:0-40772 GCA_964629105.1 uncultured Anaerolineaceae bacterium | reverse complement strand
CGACCCGGGGACCGGCGGCACCGACGTCGACCTCCCGCGCTGGCGCCGGCCGTCGCTCCTCGCCGCCCGCAGATCGGACCCGGTGCGGGGCATCGACGCCGGGCCCGCCAGCCGCCTCGCCTTCACCGGCCCCGCCGCGGCGGCGAGCATGGAGCGCCGGCTGGTCCGCTACCGGATCGTTCGCCTCCTGGACCGGCCGGACGAGCTGACGGCGGGGACCGTGGGGTCTCTCGACGAGGGTGACCAGGTGGCGGTGGTGGAGCAGAGCGGGCTCTACCGGCGCGTCGAGACCCCGGACGGGCGCACCGGATGGCTCCACAAGATGACGCTCGGGGACGTCATCGCGGCACCCGACGCCCAGGAGGCCGAGATCGACCCCGACGTCCTGATGGCCTACTTGGCGGCGCGCGGCCGCGGCTGACGCCCGGAGCGGCGCCCCCCCTCGGGCTCGCGGCGCAGGATCACGACGTGCTGGTGGGTGATGTTGGGGACGAACGCCCGCGGGTAGCCGTAGGGGCGGAGCCGCGTGCCCGCCTGGTACCAGACGAGGTCCCCCTTCGGCACGAGGCCGGCCCGTGACGCGCGCGCCGCGAGGTCGGCTCCCGTGAACTGGTAGACCCCGTCGACGTAGGCGTCGCGGACGATGACCGCGGCGTAGCGGCCCGGTCGCAGCACCCGCACCAGCTCCCCGAAGACCCGCTCCATCGCGTCGAGGTACGCGTCGTGGGTCGGGGCGTTCGCCAGGTCGGCCGGGTCGTCGGAGACCATCGCGTAGTCCGTGCGGCGATTGGCGTGCGCCTCCGCCAGGCGGCCGCCGGCCATCGTGAGCGGGAGCTGGACGGTGTACGGCGGGTCCGTGGCGACGAAGTCGACGCTGTCGGCGGCGATGGTCGGCAGGAGTGCCAGCGCGTCCCCGACGTGCATCTCGCAGCCCGAAGGGTCGAACCCGCGCGGCCCGCCCGGGTCGGCGTTGCCGAGGTTGGCGAGGAGCGGCCCCGCCCCGTCCCGCTCCGCTGCCAGCGCTGCCGCGACCTCCGCGTAGACGGCCACCCAGGCCGGGTTGATCTCGAGGCCGATGGCCCGGCGCGGGCCGCGTGCGATCGCGGCCCCCAGGAGCGTGCCGCCCACGCCCGCGAAGGGGTCCAGCACGAGCTCGCCGGTCTTCGTGAAGAACTCGATGAGGCGGGACATCAGGCGCGGCGGCTTGTTCGCGCCGTGCCGCTTCCGCGCCGCGTGCCCCAGCTCGGAGGGGTAGGCGGTCACGAGGAGCGACTTCGTGAAGTAGAGCCACTCCTCGCCGGTGAGCTCGTTCAGCTGGTTGGCCGGGTGGACGTCGCGCGCCATGGGCGGGAGTATGCGCGACGGGCCCCGCGCGGTTGCCGCAGGGCGCCCCCCCGTAGAATGCCCGGCATGATGGCGGGTGGCGGCGCACCAGCGCGGTTCGTCGGGCGCGAGCGCGAGCTCGAGGCCGTCATCGACGCGGTCGCCACCGCGGGCGCCGGCCGGGCGGGCACAGTCCTGGTCGAGGGCTCGTCGGGCATGGGGGCGTCGCGCATCATCGCCGAAGCTGTCGCGCGGCTCACCGCGGGTGATGCGGGGTTGCCGGACGTCGCCGTCCTGTGGGCCGGCGGGCTCCCCGCATGGCGTGGGGCTCCGTACTCGCCCTTCTGCGCCGCCCTGGAACGGTTCCTCGCGGACCGGGAGCCGGCCGCCGTGGCCCGCCTCCTCGGACCGGGCGCGGAGCTGCTCCTGCCGCTCCTCCCCGGGGTGGCGGCACGGCTCCCGGGCGTCCCCGGGGACCCCACGAGCCGGGAGCGTCTCGCCGAGCGGGTCAACGAGGCAGTGCGCGGCCTGCTCGTCCGCATCGCCGCCGACACTCCCGTGGTCGTCGTCGCCGAGGACATCCACGTCCTGGACGCGGCCTCGCGGTCGCTCCTCGCGTTCCTGGCTCGCACGCTCGGCGGGCACCCGATCGCCATCGTGGGCTCCTACCAGCCCGATGCGCTCGGCCGCGGCCATCCGCTCCGCGCGACGCTCGATGCGATCGATGCCGGCCCACGGCCCGCGCGGCGCGTGCCGCTGGCGCCGCTCGACCGGGCGGCCCTTCGCGACCTGATCGCCGTCCACGAGCGCGACGCCCCGTCAGCCCCCGTCCTGCTCCTCGTCGCGGACAGATGCGGCGGCAATCCGCTTGTCGCCGAGGAGATCCTGGCGGCGCGTCGCGAGTTGACGGGCGCCTCTCTGACGGTTCCGCTCGAGCAGCTGGTCGTCTCCAGGGCGGCCCGCCGCAGCCCGGAGTGCCGCCGGGTCCTGCGGATCCTCGCGGTCGCCGACGGACCGCTTCTTCCGACGCAGATGGCCGCGGTCGCCGCCGCCTACGACGCCGAGGTGGGGCGACCCGCCCCGCGGTCCGCGCGGCCCGCCCCGCGTTCCGTCGTGACCCGGCGCGGTACCGGTGGTGGTCTCGAAGCGGACCTCGCGACCGGGGTCCAGGAGGCCGTCCAGCACGGGTTCGTCGAGGCCGTTCCGGGCGAGGCCGGCGCGTCCGATGGCGCGACCCGCCTGGTCCGCATCCGCCATGAGCTGCTGGCGGCGGCCCTCGACGCCGACCTCCTGCCCGGGTCGCGGCGGCGGATGCACGCGGCGGTCGCATCCGCGCTCGCCGCGCACCCTGCCGAGGCCGGCCGCCACTGGCATCGCGCCCACGAGGCGGGACGGGAGCTGCGGGCGGAGATGGAGGCTGCCGCCCAGGCGGAGCGCATCGGTGCCGCGGGGGACGCCCTCGTGCATCTCGAGCTCGCGATCGAGCTCTCCGGTGCGCCGGCCGCCGTCGGGGTCATCGGCCAGGCCGACGAGCTGGACCTGCTCGGCCGGGCCGCGGAGGCCTCGGATGGGGCGGGCGACGCTGGCCGGGCCGTGGCCTTCATGGAGTCGGCGCTCGCGCGTCACCCGGACCCGCACGACCGGGCCGCGCGCGCTGCCCTCGTCGAGCGCCTCGGAGCCTACCGATGGTCCGGCGGCGACCGGGATGGTGCGCTGGCCGGGTACGAGCGCGCGCTGGAGCTCCTGCCTCGAACGCCGAGCGTGGATCGCGTGCGGGTCCTCGCGACGATCGCCCAGGTCCGGATGCTGGAGGGGTCGTACTCGGAGGGCGAGCGCCTGGCGGACGAGGCGGTCACGGAGGCCGATGCCGTGGGTGCCGAGGCGCGTGCCTGGCGCGGCCATGCGCTCTGCACGCAAGGCGTCATCGACGGGTGGCTCGGGCGGCCCGAGCGCGGGGTCGCCCGCCTCGAGGAGGCGCTCGCGATCGCCGTCGACCTGGCGCGCCTCGGCGACGCCTTTCGGGCCCGCGCGAACCTCACGAATGCGCTGGACCTGCGCGGCCTGCGCGAGGAGGCGGTCGATGTCGCGTTGCGCGGCATCGAGGCGGCCGAGGCCGCCGGCCTGGAGGTTGTCCACGGGAACGTCCTGCGCGGCAACGCGGCCGACGCCCTCATCAGCCTGGGGCGCTGGCAGGAGGCCCGCGAGCTGGCCGAGCGGGCGCTCGACTGGGCGCCGTCGGGCGTGCCCTTCGTGATCGCGGCGCTGGGCCTGGCCATCGTGGAGACGGAGACGGCCGCGGCCGAGGCGGCAGCTCACCTCCTGGGCCGGCTCTTCCTGGAGATCGAGACCGTCCCGTACGTCGAGCTGGCCGTGCCGGTCTACCAGGCCGCCGCGTCGTTCGCCCTGTGGCGCGGGGACGTCGCCGACGCGACGCGGGCCATCGACGAGGGATGGGCGCGCGTCCGGCGGTCCGAGGAATGGGCGCTCGCAGCCCGTCTCGCGGCTGCCGCGCTTGCCGTCGCCCAGGCCCGCGTGGCAGCCGCGCAGGAGCGCCGGGACCTGGCGAGCGTCGCCGTCACCCGGGCCTGGAGCGACGAGATCCTCCGCCGGGCGGCGCGGATGGTCGAGGCCTCCGGCGTCCCCGAGGACACGTGGGTCCGCCGCGAGGTCGACGCCGACCTCTCCACGGCCGCAGCCTCCGCGGCCCGGATCCGCGGCCACGACAGCCCCGCGACGTGGGTCGACGTTGCCGCTCGATGGCGCGCCCTGCGAAGGCCCTACGAGGTGGCCCGCGCGCTCTTCTGCCAGGTCGAGGCCCACCTCGGGACGGCCGCGGTCGCGGGGGCGCGCCGCGAGGGCCGCGACGACGCCCGTGATCCCCTCCTGGAGGCCGCGGGACTGGCGGTCGAGCTCGGTGCCATGCCCCTCCTGCGCGCGATCGCGGACCTGGCGGGTCGCGCCCGGATCGTCCTCCCCCCGGCCGCGATCGCGGCGCTCGAGGCGGCGTCGGCGAAACCGGCGGCGATCCCGGAACCGGCGCCCGCGCCGCGCTGGGCCGATTCTGCTCGTGCCGAGCCGCGTGGATCGGACCGCCAGACGGCCGCGTCGTTCGGGCTGAGCCCGCGCGAGCAGGGGGTCCTGGCCGAGATTGTCGCCGGCCGGACGAACCGCGAAATCGGCGAACGGCTCTTCATCAGCGAGAAGACCGTCGGCGTCCACGTGGGGAACATCCTGGCCAAGCTCGGCGTCGGCGGTCGGGTGGAAGCGGCCACGGTCGCCCTCCGCCTGCGGCTGGTCGAGGACCTGGTGGAGAGCGCGAAGAAGCCCGGACCGCGGGGTCCGGGCTTCGTCGGCCGGCGGCGCGGCGGCGCCGCCTAGGTTCGGGTCGCGGGGAGGGATCCGCGGCCCACGGCGTTCGACGCTAGAACTTCTTCGTCCAGAGCGGCGTGATGAAGACCGCCAGCGCGGCGAACGTCACCGCGAGGCCGAAGAGGCGGGCCTTGAGCTGGTCGTGCATGTCTGGTCTCCCGGGCGCGGTCGGCGCGTTGTCGTGACGGGGAGGTGGGCGGCCCTCTCGCGCCACTCGAGGGTCGCCGCTCTTGGCGCGTGCCCGGACCGTACGGCTCGCCGCGGGTGTTTGAACATGGGCCGTTGGTACCGGGTACTCGCCTGCGGGTAGTACTTCCGGGCTACGGAGCCCGACGGAGTGGTGCGCCTCGGCACCGATCGGCCCCGCCGCGCCCAGGTGCGAGAGGGGGCCGAGCTCGAGTCCCCGCGGTCCCGGCCGACGGCCGAAGGCAGCCTCGGGTCACCCGCGCTACAATCCACCGGCTCTGCTCAACGAGCACCTCGGTCGGGGCGTGGCGCAGCTTGGTAGCGCGCATCGTTCGGGACGATGAGGTCGGAGGTTCAAATCCTCTCGCCCCGACCAAACTCACGTTCTTTCCCGATCTCGAACACGGCCGGCAAGGCGGCGCCGAGTCCTAGTTCGATCGCTTCGGGCGTGAGCTCGTACTCCATCCGCTCGAAGCCCTGGACGTCCGTGCGCGCGAACAGCGCCGTTGCCAGAGCTTGGCGTCCATCAGGCCCCGAGTCCGACCAGAGCGACGGCAGGGACCGCAGGTAGGCGACGACCTCGGATGACGTGAGCTGCCCTCGCTCGACCGGGTTCCGTGTCGCCTGCTCCTCCGCGTCGAGCTGTGCCATCTCGCGCTGCCAGGCCATCACGTCGCGCGACTTTGCCAAGCGCCGCGAGGCTTCCTCGCGCTCCCGACTGACGCGGGCCAGGGCTGCGTCATCGATACGCGGCGGCTGATCGTGGTAACGGCTGACGACCTCGGTGATGGTGACGTCATCGACCGAGCCCACTTCGGACAGGAGCGCCCCGATCGCGTCCTCGTACCACTCCTTGGGATACGAGTGGCCACCGGCGCGCTTGTCGTCGCCCTTCGTGTAGCGCCGACGTGCGTCGGGCGTCCCGGCGATGAACGCGTCGCAGGTCGGCGCCGGGTGGCGGTAACGGCCGATGTCGCCGTACAGGAAGCGATGGCAGCCTGAGCAGCGGAGGCGCAGCGGGTAGTGGCGCTTGACGATCCGGCCAGGCGTCCGGGTCCGGCGCAGCTCACGCATCGACTGCACCTTGGACCAGAGGGCGGGTTCGATGATGGGCGCAATGCCCGCCGGCTCGCCGGTGCGGAGACGTCCTGCGTAGATCGGGTTCGTGAGCAGCTCGCCGACGTGGGTCTTGGCAAGGCTGGTGGCGGCTGCCACCTCCCAGTCGGTCTGCCCGACGGCAGCGAGTTCGTATGCGCGGCGAACCGTGGCCGCCTTCGCGTCATCGACCCGAAGCGTCGAGGGCTTGCCCTCGCGGATGATCCCGAACGGTGCCCGGTTGCCGCCGGGCACCCCGAGGCGGCGTCGCTTCGCGGCATAGCCTTCACCAACGCGCCTCGAGAGCTTGCGGCTGTACGCCTCGGCCTCGTGTGCCTCCCGGACGAATTGGTCCCAGTTGCTCGGATCGGATGAGAGCAGCCGCTCGTCCGCGAACAGGACCACCACGCCGGCCGCGTGCAGGTGATCTTCGACCGCGATCAAGGTCTGCTTGAGGTTGCGCAGGAAGCGGCTCACGTAGCCGACGACGAGTACGTCGAAGGCGCCAGCCTGCGCCGAGGCGACCATCGCCTCCCAGGTCGGCGTGCGCCAGGCGGACGTCCAGCCGGAGGAGGCAACGGACCACTCGAGGGCGCTGTCGGCGAGACCGTACCGGGCGATGGCGCGGTCCTGCTGTTCGCGCTGGGCATCAGGGCCGAAGTTGTCCCACTGTCCGGCGGTCGACTCGCGGAACCAGCGCGCCGCCCGCATTCCGCCAACCTGATCGAGTGATTGGGGGAGAGAACGTTTCATGCTGCCGGCCTCTTGCTGGTCAAGTGGGTCAGCACCTTACCTCGCCCGCGCCGTTGTTCAACATCGCGAAGCGCGACGACGAGGGCGAGGATGACGGCGTTGATCGGTCGAGGAACGGGGTCACGGGTGCCACGGTCCCGTAGGCCGGTCGATGCGGGACCGTTCATGTCGGCGCCAGCTGCTTGGGCGTATGGCAGTTCGGGCAGCCTGTCGTCCGGGCGGAGCGCACCGCTCCGATGGGGCGCGCCGGCTTGGCCTCGGGGGTGAGCAGGGGGAGCAACGACGCTGTTACTCGGTCTCTCCCGAATACATGCGAGGAGAAGACCGAGGAAGGGGCGAATTGCTCACCCTGCCCACCCCTCCGGCTCATTCGGAGGGCCTCTGCGCGATCAGCCCCTCGTAGACGGGGCTGCCGTGGACGACCCGCCGACGAACAGGGAAGCCGAGTCGATCATGGCGCTCGGTGAACGCCCGGCCGAAGACCGGTGCTGTCATCGGCTTGGCTCCGACGAGACCGGCCCAGATTGCGTACTGCTCGTAGACCTTGGGCCCCGGCGTTGCGGCGTCAGCTTGGGGAACAACCCACTCGCGCAGGAACCCACCGAGTGGGTCCTCCTCGGCGCGGTAGGCAGCGGTTTCGCGCGCGACCGCCGCCGGGAACGGATGCAGCGTCCCGGCGGTCGCATAGGCTACGGCGCCGCGGACAGCCCAGGCGAGAATCCCCGGCGCCTCCCCGGCGAGGATGCTCGCCAGGCCGGGGTCTTCGGCCGGCGCATCGCTGGACTCGCCGCGCTTGGCGAACCGGACGGCCCACGGGATCAGCGCAATCCGACGCCAGAAGCCCTCGGAGGCATCGTCCGCGACGGGCAGGTGGTTTGTGGCGAGGTGAAGGGTGTGGCTCGGTTCCCACTCCTCCTGGCGACCGTGAAGCTCGCGGCCGGTCATCAGGTCAATCGTTGCGAGGCGCTTGAGCGTCCCGCCCTTGAGCTTGGCGCCCTGCTCGGGTTCGCTCGTGAAGGCGAGGCGTGCACCCCGAAGACGCATGAGATCGGACGTCGGGGCGCCGGCCGTCCGGTTGGCGTTGATGACCGTCTCGACGGCGATCTCGACGCTGTACTCTCCCGCCACCTCACGGCCGAGCGTCCGGAAGGCGACGGACTTCCCGTTGTTGCCCGAGCCGTAGTGGACGGCGAGCAGCTCCTTAGAAGTGCCGACGAGGGATGCACCGATGAGCTTCGCGAACCAGTCGATGAGCTCCTGGTCGGCAGCGAAGACTTCCTGGAGGAAGCGGTCCCAGCGGGGACAGGTCGCCCGAGGGTCGTAGTCGAGCCCGGTGGACCGACTCACCATGTCAGCGGGCCGCCCGACCCTGAGGGCACCGGTCCGGAGGTCGACGAGCCCGTTCTCGCACCCAAGGATCCATGGGTCCGGGTCCCAGGCGTCGCCGCTCGTGGCCGCGGGCATCATCGACGCTGTGATCCGCAGGCCCGCTGCGATCGCGTCGTCTGTTGCCCCAGCGGCCATGATCGCCGCGATTGTCCGCCCGCGCATCTCGCTGTCGGCGATGCTGAGCGCCTCTGCGTATCGGTCGCGGAGCACGTCCAGCCACAGCCTACGGACCCCTTGGTCCCGGTCCGGTCGCCAGCAGTGACCGTGCCAGATCAGCCAGATCCGTCGACCATGGTCGAAGCGCACTTCGGCCCCTTTGCCCCTGGCGAAGTGGTGGGCCGCGAGCGACTGTCGGCTGAGATGATCTACTCGGTCGGCGGCCGCTTCGCTGGGATCTGCCCACGGACCGCCGGGCTCATCGTCGGTCTCGAGGAGCGGACGCGATGCGGCCGGGCGCCTCGCTTGGCCCAGACGCGCCCCGGGCGGCTTGCTCCCGATCGAGGCCGCGATCGTCCGAACCTCGCCGTCCGGGAGGGGCGGCTGGCATCGACCGGCATTGACCGCCAACAGTGCGACCTCGATCTCAGTCGCCGTCATGCCGCGGTGGCGCATCGCGCCGGCCAAGGACGTCAGCCGAACGTTCCGCTCGCCTTCGAGGATTCTGTCCGAGTCACCTGGTCGGTCGTCTGCGTTCCGTCGCGATCGTTCGGCTTCGGCGATCCAGGCCGGCGCATCCGCGATCCCATCCTCGAGTGAGACGACCCACTCGTAGCGCACCCCGCTGCTGTGGAGCGATGGCGGGACGACGATGTAGGAGCCGGGTCCCCGGAGGTCGATGTGCTCCCTGACGCCGACCTTCGGCCGGATCGGGATGGCGGTGCGGTAGATCAGATGGTGGCCGCGCCCCGTCTTCGCCATCGCGGTCGTCGGGAGCTCGTCGCTCCGGAAGACTGTGACGGGGTCCGCGACGTCCACGTCGACGACGATGAGGCCGTCCGGAACGACCGCGCCGATGTTTGCGGTGGGCGACATGCCCCACCACGTGCGGATCTGATCGGCGTCCGTGGTCGCGTCGCTGAGGCCGTTCTTCGTCCGGGGATGCTTGCCGGGCGACGAGCACCCCGGCCGACGGCAGTCGCAGGCTCCGTCGACCGGCGTGTGCAGCGGAACCACTGTCCAGCCAGCGGCTGCCATTGCCAAGGCTCCCTCCAGAAGGGCACGGATCACGATCACCGCTCGCGGGCGGGATCGGTGAGGTACGCCTCGAGGTCCTGCGGCCGGACGCGCACGGCTCGGCCGATGCGCACCGAACGCAAAAGGCCGAGGTCGATGATCTTCCAGGCCATCGATCGGCTCACCGACAAGCGCTCCGCGACGTTCTCAATCCGGAGCAGGCGCCCACGGGAATCGTCCACCACATCCATGGGCTTCCCTGGCGTCGACACTTGCGCTATCCTCCGTGTCATCGCGTCCACGCACATTGCTGGTGACGCTTCCGACATTCTAGAGGCGCGACGTGTCCACGGCAACAACGAATCTGTCGATGACATCGTGCGGAGATACTCTGGAGTGAGCCTCCGTCCTCGCTTCGCCGGTGACGGTCGCCTGCGGTTGCCCGTTGAGGTGAAGATCCTGTATCGCGGCAACGACTTCGGGAACCAGGGAGACATCGTTGGCGACCTCACTGACGCCGGGTATGACCCCTTTGAGCGAGTCGCGAGCGACCTATTGCTCGCTGAGGAGTTCGCCCGGGTCCACCTGACGAATCGCAAGGCTGCCCGGCCGTGGTACCAGGCGCATGGGGTGCTTGACCTCGCTCACTTCTTCCCGGGCGACGACTTCGAGTCCCACGACTGGCCGCCCGAGGACGCGAGCTTCCACGACGCCCCGCTCAACGTTCTCCAGCAGCAGGCGAACGTGCGTTGGCACCTCATGGCTCTGGCTCGGTTGAGCGACGAGCGCGAGCGAGCCGTTCCCCCGCGGCGCGGCTGGCAGCCGCACGAGGGCTGGGACCCGGCCTGGGCGCAGCCCGCGCTGCTCGATCCGACCGGTGGGGCGCTGTGGCTCGGTGGGTCCAGCAACTTCGAGTCGCACATCACGCCCCTGATGCAGCACTATGCCCGGTTCGATGACGTGGTCAAAGGCGGCTCACTCAGCGAGTACAACCTCGTGGGCGTCACGCGGAAGCAGTTCACCGAGCAGTGGTGGCCCACCGCGCACGCGGCTTGGCAGCGGATCACCGCGGAAGGCATCCCGATCCTGTGGGTCCCGCTCGCAAGCTGGTACCAGGAGGACTGGGCGGGCTACGACATCGAGCTGGGCCCGCCCTCCGGCCGATCGCCAGTCGGGCGACTCAGCGCCGACTGGTGGGGTTTGGTGGAGCTAGAGCGTCGCCTGCTGGCTCCGTACGTCCGGCGGGCTGCGGAGTATCAGGTGGAGATCGGCCGAGCGGGGCTCGAGCGCGACCTGACGCGGGAGGGCGAGAACCTCGCTGACCGCTTCCCCGGTCCGCTCGTCGTTCATGAGCGGCGCTGGTGGAGCTCACTCCTCGCGCCCGTCTACCTCCAGCTGCTCGAAGGTCTGCGCCGGGTGACCGAGGGACAGCGTGGTGCCGCCCTCTGCCGGGAGTGCGGGCAGCCGTTCCTGACCCTCGACGCGCGCCGTTCAAGCTTCTGCACCGACCGCGAGCGGTATCGCTTCTCGCAGCGGGAGCGTCGGCGGCGGCTCAGCGCAGAGACGCATGACCACACGATCGAGGACGAGATCAACCTCATCGAGCAGGAGATCGACGAACGCGCGAGGACGGACCGAGCGATCAAGACGGACCTCGCCAGCCCGGAACCGTGGCTGCCTGAACGGGTAGCCAAGACACTCCGCCGTCGCAAGCGGTACCAAGAACGCGACGCTGGTACGGGCGAGTCATAATATCGGGAATAATTGCTTGACGATTTGCGATCGCCAGAGTACGCTGCCGCAGTGGACGACGAGCTGATATCGGAGGCCGAGGCGAGGGCCCTCTTCGCCCCATACTTCCCCCTCTTGTCGGACTGCCTGATGTCAGGTTGGGTCGCTTGGGAGGCTGTCCGAAGCACTCCGCAGGGTCGCCCGCTTGGCAAGAGCGCCCGCGCCAGAATCGTGTGGGACCACGCAACGAGGCGCGCTGAAGACCTGTTCGACTCGATGAACGAAGTCGGCAAGGCGCGGGTCCACGGCCTCCTGATCTTGGACTTCTCGCTGGCTCTGCTGCGGTTCAAGAAGCTCGACAACAACCTCCAGATCCGAGGGATTCCAACGCGCCAGCAGCAGCTGTTCGCCGATCAGGCGCAGACGAAAATGCAGCAGCTCTCGCTTTGGCGACCGGTGCCGATGATCGTCGCGGGATACCTGCTCGACAGGCTGGAAACGGGCATCGACCGGCTCGTTCTCGTGCTGCTACGGCATGGCCAGGTTCTCTGGCAGATCGACTTGCCACCTGCGGCTGGCATGCCGGTCGCGTTGCCGCCCGCAGGTGACCAGCCCAGGCCGGCGACGCCTCGCTCGACGAGGCCGAAGCCCTCGGAGGACGAGGAGGCGAAGTAGTGGCTGGTGCAAATCCGGCCATGCTGACTCTGGTCCGCGAGTACAGAGGCCTGACCCAATCCGAACTCGCACTGCGCGCCGGACTCACGCAGGGCTACATCTCGAAGTTCGAGAACGGCATCGTCCTTGCGCCGCGAGACACGCTGGAGCGGATTGCCATTGCCCTGGACTGGCCGGTCGAGTTCTTCTTTAGGACTGAGCAGGTCTACGGGTTCGGGTCGGCATGTCTCTATCACCGCAGGCAGGCCACCCTGCCTGTTGGCAGGCTTCGAGTTGTCCAGGCGACCGCGAACGTCCTGCGCATCGCTCTCACTCCGCTCCTGCGAGATATCACCCTCGACGCCGAGAACGAGTTCCCGGTGCTGGACATCGACCAGTTCGACGGATCACCTGATCGGATTGCCCAGCTGGTCCGGGCGACCTGGCGGCTGCCGCTCGGACCCGTCGTCGATCTCGTCGCAGCCGTCGAGTCGGCCGGGGGCATCGTCTATCGCCTGCCGTTCGGCACTCGCCAGCTCGATGCCGTGAGCCACTGGCCGCCCCACATGCCGCCCGTCTTTCTCCTGAACGCCGAGGCGCCGGGGGATCGCCTGCGGTTTTCGCTGGCGCACGAAATCGGGCACATGGTCATGCACCGCGTCCCAAATAGCGAGATGGAGCACGAGGCGGATCGGTTCGCGGCTGAATTCCTGATGCCGGCGCGAGAGGTCAAGTCGGATCTTCTGCGACTCGACCTCGTCCGGGCAGCTCAGCTCAAGGCCTATTGGAAGGTCTCGATGGCCGCCCTCGTAATGCGCGCGCGCGACCTCGGAGTGATCTCACCGGGTCGGGCGAAGGGATTGTTCGCGCAGCTGAGTCGGCTGGGCTACCGGCTCGCCGAGCCAGTGGAGGTGCCCATCGAGGAGCCGACGGTCGTGCACGCGATCGTGGATGTCCACCGACAGCAGCACGACTACTCGATCTCGGATCTCGTGGCCATTACCGGCATCCCGGAGGCCGAATTCCGTGCCCATCTCGCCGATCGACCGCGCCTGCGTGCCGTGAGGTGAGTACCTTGACGATGCTCTGCGAGAGGATCATCAGATACGCGACGAACCCGGAGTTGACGTGACCGACCAGCCCGAACATCTCGACCAGCACTCGCTGGACCTCGCCGAGGACAAGGTGCAGGAGCTGTTGCGCCTATTCCCCGAGATCCGCACCGAAGGCGGGAGGCTCGACTTCGACCGGCTGAAAGCTGCGCTCGGCGACGCCGTGGACGTCGGCAAGGAACGCTATGGCATGAGCTGGCCCGGCAAGGCCGACTGCTTCAGGACGATCCAAATGCCGAGCCTCGGGACGCTCCGTCCCATCCGGGAAGAGAGCGTCAACTTCGATGCCACCGAGCACCTCATCATCGAGGGGGACAACCTCGAGGTACTGAAGCTTCTCCAGAAGTCGTACCTGGGCAAGGTCAAGATGATCTACATCGACCCGCCCTACAACACGGGCAACGACTTCATCTACCCAGACAACTACGCCGAGAGTCTCCAGACCTACCTGGAATACACGGGGCAGGCGGACGCAGATGGCAAGAAGTTCAGCACCAACACCGAGACAGACGGCCGCTTCCACTCGAAGTGGTTAAACATGATGTACCCGCGGCTCTACCTGGCTCGCAATCTCTTGGCCGACGAGGGGATGATCTTCGTCTCCATCGACGACCACGAGCAGAGCCACCTGATTGAGCTGGGCAAGGAAGTCTTCGGCGAAGAGAACTTCGTAGGGATGGTCACCCGGAGTACTGGGACTCCTACTGGCGGCGGCAGCGACATCCTCGTCAACATCGTTGACTACGTAGTCATCTTCTCCAAGTCCGCCGAAGCTGGCCTTCAGGGTCTGTCGCTGTCCGAGGAGGACGCGAAGATCTATGACCAAGAGGACGAACGGGGACGCTACCTAACCCGATCACTCAGACGGACGGGCGGGGAGGATCGCCGCGAGGACCGACCGAGCATGTACTACCCGATCAAAGGCCCCGACGGCGTCGAAGTCTTCCCCGTTGGACCGGGCGGCTATGAGAGTCGCTGGATCTGCGGCCGAAGGAGGTACGAAGAGCTCGAACGGGATGGTCTGATCGAATGGAAAGAGATCCCGGACGGCGGCCGCCTGAGTTGGCGACCGTATCAGAAGTTCTACCTGGAGGGCCGCAAGAAGCAACCCTCCAATCTCTGGACGGACATTGAGGGAAACAAGAAGGCCTCAAGGGACATGAGAGCCATGTTCGGCGGGAAGGTCTTCGACAGTCCGAAGCCGGTCGGATTGCTGGCGAAGTGCATTGGGATGGGCGGTGATGAAGAGGGGGTCGTCCTGGACTTCTTCGCGGGCTCAGGAACCACGGCGCACGCCGTTCTCGATCTGAATTCGCAAGACGGCGGCAAACGCACGTTTATCCTCGTCCAGCTTCCGGAACCCACCGACCGCGAGGACTATCCGACCATCGCCGACATCACCAAGGAGCGCGTCCGCCGGGTCATCAAGGAACTGAACGACAAGGACGCAGGCAAGCTCGACCTGGACCGCGCCCACAATCAAGACCGCGGCTTCCGCGTCTTCAAGCTTGCCGAGTCCAACTTCAATCCTTGGAACGCCGGCGTGGCGCACGAAATCGCGGCCCTGGAGGAACAACTCGAACTGCACGTCGACCACCTCCGCGAGGGGCGTACACCGGAGGACCTGCTCTACGAGATCCTGCTGAAGAGCGGCTTCGTACTCACCACTCCGGTTGAGACGCTCGAGCTAGCAGGGACCACGGTCCACAGCGCGGCGGGTGGCGCGCTCCTGATCTGCCTCGAGCGTGCGCTGACGCTGGACCTGATCCGTGCCATGGCGGAGCGGAGACCCGAGCGCGTGGTCTGCCTGGACGAGGGCTTTGCCGGCAACGACCAGCTCAAGGCAAACGCTGTGCAGATCTTCAAGACACAGGGCGTGACGAGCTTCAGAACGGCGTGACGGTCGCGCCGTGAAGCTGCAATTCGACGCCAACCAACAATTCCAGCTCGACGCGGTCTCCGCCGTCACCGGGCTCTTTGAGGGCCAGCCGGAGGGCGCGCCCGAGTACAGCGTCATCGATATTGGGACGGCGGACGGGCTGTTCTCGGGGCAGGACCACACTGAACTCGGTGCGGGAAATCGCCTCTTACTAGCAGAGGAAACGCTCATCTCGAATACGCGTGCCATCCAGGCGCGCAACGAGATCGAGGCATCCGATCCCGCTGCACCACTGGAGGCCTGGGAAATCTTCGACGGCCCGGCCAACCAGTCGCGAACCTGTCCGCACTTCTCGGTCGAAATGGAGACCGGCACCGGTAAGACCTACGTCTACCTCCGCACCATCTTCGAGCTATCGCATCGGTACGGATTCCAGAAGTTCATCGTCGTGGTGCCGAGCGTCGCAATCCGCGAGGGCGTGCTCAAGAACATCGAAATCACCGGCGAGCACTTCCGGGCCCTCTACAACAACCTGCCCTTCGAACACTTCGTCTACGACGCACGGAGGATCAACCGACTGCGGCAGTTCGCCTCCAGTACCACCCTGCAGATCCTCATCATCAACATCGACGCCTTCCGGAAGAACTTCATCGGCACCGAGGCCGAGCAGCGGAGCAATGTCATATACAAGGAGAGCGACAAGCTCTCCGGCCGCCAGCCGATCGAGTTCGTCCAGGCGGCCCGGCCCATCGTCATCATCGATGAGCCGCAAAGCGTGGACTCGACCGACCGGGCGCAAGAAGCGATCAGGGCGCTCAATCCGCTTTGCACGCTGCGATACTCCGCCACCCATCGCAACCCGTACAACCTGGTCTACCGGCTCGACCCCATTCGCGCCTTCGAGTTGAAGCTTGTGAAGCAGATCGTGGTCGCGAGCGCCGTGACGGAGGGGTCAGCCAACGACGCCTTCGTACGCGTCGAGGAGATCGACTACCGAAATGGCATCAAGGCCAAGCTCCGAATCCACGTACGGGCGCCGAAAGGCCCTCGTGAACGGACGATCAGAGTGAAGCAGGGCGCGGACCTGTTCGCGCTCTCCGGCGAACGTGCCAACTACGCCCAAGGCTTCTCCGTGGCCGAAATCAACGCAGAGCCCGGGGGCGAGTTCATCCGCTTCACCAGCGGCCGTACCCTACGCATCGGCCAGGAATCGGGTGGCATGCGCGACGACGTCTGGCGGACCCAGATCAAGCACACGGTCAAGCGGCACCTGGAGAAGGAACTGCAGCTTCGGGGCCGCGGCATCAAGGTCCTGAGCCTCTTCTTCGTGGACCGCGTCGCCAACTACCGCGACTACGACGAGTCAGGCGCGCCGGTGAAGGGCAAGTTCGCCGAAGTGTTCGAGGCTGAACTGGCGCTCTTGGCGGCCGAGGAACGCTTCAGCGAGCTGGAGTGGCTCAAGGAGCCGATCGATCGGCTCCACAATGGCTACTTCGCAGCGGACAAGAAGGGGGTGCTCAAGGACACCCGGGGCGACACGCAGGCAGACGACGACGTCTACAACCTGATCATGAAGGAGAAGGAGCGGCTGCTCTCACTCGACGAACCGCTCCGTTTCATCTTCAGCCACTCGGCGCTGCGGGAGGGCTGGGACAACCCAAACGTGTTCCAGATCTGCACCCTCAACGAAACTCGGAGTGCGGTCAAGAAGCGCCAGGAGATCGGGCGCGGGCTGCGCCTGCCGGTGGACCAGAACGGCGTGCGGGTCTTCGATGACTCGGTCAACAAGCTCTACGTCATGGCGAACGAGAGCTACGAGGAGTTCGCCCGCGCCCTGCAGACCGAGTACGAGGACGACTGCGGCGTGACCTTCGGCAAGGTGCCGCTGACCGCCCTGGCCAAGCTCACGCGCGTCGTGGACGATGTCGAGCAGCCGATCGGGTCCGAAGCAGCTGGGGCGATTCGGGTGGCCCTCATCGCGCAGGCCATGGTCGACGCGGCGGGCCGAATCCTCCCCGCCTTCAATCCAAGGAGGGCGGGGTTCAAGATCGATCTGCCGGAGGCACAGCGCGACCTTGCGCCCGCTGTGATTGATCTCCTCTCCTCCTACCAGATCGAACGCCACATTCGCCGTGCGCGAGATGACGGGCCGAACCGGCTTAAGAAGGACGTGACGCTCACGCCCGAGTTCCGGGTGCTCTGGGATCGCATCAAACCCAGAACGACTTACCGGGTCGAGTTCGCGACAGATGACCTTGTGCGACGCGCGGTCGACGCACTGAAGCGGATGGACCGCATCGAGGCGCCCACCATCCGCGTCGCCGCCGGCCGCCTCGGTGTCGAGCGGGCCGGGATGACGACCACCGCCATGAGTGTCGCTGAGGAGCGGATCGACTACGGCAGCCGCGCCGTGCCCGATCTGCTCGCGTACCTGCAGAACGAAACCGAACTCACCCGCTCAACGCTGGTGCGGGTGCTCCGCGAGTCAGGTCGCCTCGGAGAGCTCTTCAACAATCCCCAACGGTTCATGGACGCGGTGTCGGCGATCCTCAAACACGAGCTACGCCGACTGCTCGTCGACGGCATCAAGTACGAGCGTGTTGATGGCGAGGGGTCGAGCGCGGCTTGGGAGATGCTGCTCTTCAAGAACGAGGAGCTGATCAACTACCTGTCCGCCGTCCAAGTGAACCACTCGGTCTACGAGTACGTGGTCTACGACTCCGAGGTGGAGCGGGAGTTTGCGACGCGCCTTGACGAACGCGACGACATCAAGCTCTTCGTGAAGCTGCCCGGCTGGTTCCAGATCGATACGCCCCTGGGCAGGTACAACCCGGACTGGGCCATCCTCAAGGACGACGGGCATGCGTTCTATCTGGTCCGTGAGACCAAGGGGACTCGAGACTTCCTGAATCTCCGTACCAGCGAGGCCGACAAGGTCCGATGCGGGCAGGCGCACTTCAAGGAGTTGGGCGTGCCGTTCGCGGTGGCCGTCACGGCCGACGAGGTGTAGTACCTCCAAGAGGGCGATCTCGTGGCAATGGATCCAGCAATGATCGCGGCGGCCTCCGCCGCGCTCGGGGTAACGAACATGAGGCCCGCGGGGGGAGGTGGCCAGAAGCTGGTCGCCCTCGCCGATGGACCGCATGGAGCGACAATCGTCAAACTGATCGAGCTCGTTCCGCCGTATGCCCCGATCGTGCTGGAGCGTGCCAGGCGTGAGGTCGGCGTGCTCGCCTCGATTTCCCACCCTAACGTCGTTCGGCTTGAGAGTGGTCTGGTAGAACTGGGATCTCCGCCGGTGGCCGTCTGCTGGATGGAGGAGTTTCTGGACGGCGAGGACCTTGAGGCGCGGATGGGTACGCCTCAAGCGTGGTCAGCGGTATCAGAGATGGCTCGGCAAGTCGCTGCCGGCTTGACGGCCTTCCTAGATGCAGATGTCGTCCATCGAGACTTGAGTCCACGCAACATCCGCTGCCTGCTCGACGGCACCTTCAAGGTCATGGATCCGGGCATCGCACGCCTGCTTGCGAAGACCACGATTACCGGTTCCCTGGACCCCGGCAGCCCTGGGTACATGTCGCCGGAACACGTTTCGCCAGCGGCTCGACCCACGTTCGCGTCGGACGTCTTCGGTCTTGGCGTGTTGATGTACGAGGCTTTGACCGGGGTTTGCCCGATCCCGTATGCCGGCGCCTTCGCCGATTACGCACAGCGGTTGCGAGACGGGCAGGCGAGCAGCGTGGGCATCCCACGGCCTGACCTATCCGCTGGGCAGGTCGAGTTCGTCGACACCTGCCTCCAGCGACAACTTGCGCGTCGATACCTGGATGCCCGCGAGGCCCTCGATGCCCTGGTCGCGCTGTGAGAGGAGTAATGCTTCAGGACAGTGGCCGGTCCGGGAAACCGCTGTGGGCCACGACGCTGATTCAGCGTGGACACGCAGCGGGGATCATGCTGTCCCCGTTTGACACTCCGTCCGCTACGCAGCCGCGACGCCTTGGAGCCCGCGATCTGATCGCCAGAATCACCGCCGTCGGCGGCGAGGTTCTGTTCGATCCAACCACCCACGGAGCCCTGCTGACCTCGACCAATCGCTGGGCGTTGTATGACACGTGGGACCTGTGGGATGGTCCGCGAAGTGCGGATTTCGGCTGAAACCGATCAGCCGTTTCGGTCCAATCCGATCAGCCGTTTCGGAGTTTTCGATCACCCGCTGAGGGAGGCCGCAGAGCGGTGACGTGAGGGCAGGCTGGACCCGGCATGGTGCCTCGGACGATCCACCCGTTCGAGGAGCCAGATGCCGGTGTCACGCCCCCGTTCCGCCATGCGCAAGATCCGCGAGATCCTCCGCCTCGCCCTCGGCGAGGGCTTGAGCCGCCGCGCGACCGGGGCGGCCACGGGCCTGCCCTACACCACCGTCGCCGACCACCTCGCCCGGGCCCGAGCCGCGGGCTTTGGCTGGCCGCTGCCCGACGACCTGGACGACGCTGCGCTCGAGGCCCGCCTGTTCGCCAAGCCGGAGCCGCCGCCATCGGCGAGCCGACCGATGCCCGACTGGCCGACGGTCCATCGCGAACTGCGACGAAAGGGCATGACCCTCCAGTTGCTGCACATGGAATACAAGGAGCGCCGGCCCGACGGCTACCAGTACACCCAGTTCTGCCGCCACTACCGGGCCTGGCAGCGTCATCTCGACGTGGTCATGCGCCAGGAGCACCGCGCCGGCGAGAAGCTGTTCGTCGACTTCGCCGGGCAGACCATCCCGATCACCGACCCGCTGACCGGGGAGATCACGCCGGCCCAGCTGTTCGTGGCGGTGCTCGGCGCCAGCAGCTACACCTATGCCGAGTCGCTGCCCAGCCAGGAGCTGCCCCACTGGATCGCCGCGCACGTCCACACGTTCGCCTTCCTCGGCGGCTGCACCCGACTGATCGTGCCGGACAACCTCCGCTCAGGCGTCACCCGGGCCCACCGCTACGAGCCGGACGTCAACCCCACCTACGCCGAGATGGCCGCCCATTACGGGTGTGCCGTCATCCCGGCTCGCCCCCGGAAGCCCCGGGACAAGGCGAAGGCGGAATCCGGCGTGCTGGTCGTCGAGCGCTGGATCCTGGCCGCCCTGCGCCATCGCACGTTCTTCTCCATCGCGGAGGCGAACGAGGCGATCGCCGAGCGGCTCGTGTGGCTCAACGCGCGCCCGTTCAAGAAGCTGCCCGGGTCCCGGCTCAGTCTGTTCGCGGAGCTCGACCGCCCGGCCCTGCGGCCCCTGCCCGCGCAGCCCTACGAGTTCGCCACCTGGAAGACCGCCACGGTCAACATCGACTACCACGTCGAGGTCGACCGCCACTGGTACAGCGTGCCCTACGGGCTCGTCGGCGAGCGGTGCGACATCCGGGTCACGGTTGCGATCGTGGAAGTCCTCCACCGCGGCAGGAGGGTGGCGAGCCACCGCCGCTCGGGCGAGCAGCGACGCTTCACCACGGACGCTGCGCACATGCCCGAGGCGCACCGCCGCCATGCGGAGTGGACGCCCGGGCGGATCGTCGCCTGGGCCAGCGGGACCGGACCCGCCACGGCCGCCCTGGTGAGCGCGATCATGGCGTCGCGGCCCCACCCCGAGCAGGGCTTCCGCTCGTGTCTCGGGATCATGCGCCTCGGCCGTCGCTATGGGGACGAGCGCACAGAGGCAGCGGCGGCCCGGGCGCTCGCCATCCGTGCCCTGTCGTATCGCAGCGTCGAGTCGATCCTCAAAGGCGGGCTCGACGGCCTGCCCCTGCCCGGCTCCGAGCCGGTCACCACCATCGGCGACCACGCCAACGTGCGTGGCGCCGGCTACTACGAGTGAGGAGGAGATCTCCAGCATGCTCATCACACCGACGATCGACAAGCTGCACGCCCTCGCCCTGACCGGCATGGCCCGCGCGCTCCTCGACCAGCTGGAGCGTCCCGACTACGCCGCCCTCTCGTTCGAGGAGCGCCTCGGCCTGCTCGTCGACCGGGAGATGCAGGACCGCGACAACCGCCGGCTGGCACGCCACCTCAAGGCCGCCCGTCTCCGCAGCGACGCGGTCATCGAGGATCTCGACCTGCGCGGCCCCCGGGGCCTCGACCGGGCGACCGTCCTGGGCCTCGCCGAGGGCCACTGGGTGACCGCCCATCGCAACGTGCTCGTGACCGGACCGACCGGGGTGGGCAAGACGTTCCTCGCCTGCGCGCTCGCCCACGCCGCCATCCGCCGGGGTCACACCGCGCTCTACCTGCGGGTGCCGCGCCTGCTCGACGAGCTGGTGCTGGCACGCGCTGACGGCCGGCTGCCGCGGCTCATGGCGAGCTGGGCACGGATCGATGTCCTGGTCCTCGATGACCTCGGCCTCCAGCCGGTGCCGGCTCCACGGGCGGCCGACCTGCTGGAGGTGATCGAGGATCGCCACGGCCTCCGCTCGACCATCGTGACGAGCCAACTGCCGGTCGGCCACTGGCACGAGGCCCTCGGCGAGCCCACCATCGCCGACGCGATCCTCGACCGCCTGGTCCACAACGCCTATCGGCTGGAGCTCAAGGGCGACTCGCGCCGCCGGGCGGCGAGGGCTGCTGATGACCCAGCCGAGGTCGTATCGGCCCCGGATCCGGCGATCACGCCGGATCCGCCCACCACAGACGGCCCAGGACGGCCGCGCCAGCACCGGGGAGGCATGGATGACCCTCCCGGATCCCCAGCGTCGCCCACCACGGGCGGTGTGCCAGACTATCCGCAGACCACCGAGAGGAGGTGACCATCAGGGGGTGAACCAACCCTCGCGTCGGCCGCTCCGCGGCCTCCGATCGAGGGTGATCGAAAACCCCGGAATGGGTGATCGGATTCAGCGGAATACGCAGCGAAGCGACCTCAGCAGCTCATCGCGCCTGAATGGGCACGTGCTCCGAACCCTAGGGGCTCAGCTCGATCTCGGGCTGCCTCCCGTGGCTCCAGCTGTCGCCTTGGTGAGTTCCATCGGGCTTGACGCAGACCGAAGTCTCGAGCTGGCCTCGGTGGCGCGCTCGCAGGGGAATGAGGTCCGCCTGGCGATCATCGGCTCCGGAGCGTTCTGGTCGCAAGGGCGTGTTCTCGACGACTACGTTGGCCAGATCGCCCAGCTCCGACCTGCCGGCGTATTGATCTCCGTCGTGAGACCAGATCTCGACTACCCGCCCCAGGCGCTGGCCGCCGAGATCACCGGGCTCTGTCGATCGGTCGACTCGCTGTCACGGCGATGCGAGGTCGTCGTGCAGTGCTCTGATCTGTTCGGTCTGCCCGCGATGGCGGCCGGTGCGTCAGCGATCGGATCCGGATGGGATCTGCGACAACGGATACTCTCGGCCGTTGCGTTTCAAAGCGGCACGACGACAAGAAGGACGTCACACCGCATCACGCACGCGGGGCTCTATGGAGTGCTGAAGCGACCCGAGGCAGAGCTTCTCCTCCGGAACGATCGGGCTCTATCGGCGCGGCTGGTCCCCGGCGTCCTCCCCGGCAACGGAAATCCGCTTTGGGAACGCCACCTCGCCATCCTCGCATCCGAGGCGGCAGCAATCCAGGCACTGCCCGACCGCAGGGCGAGAGCCTCGTGGCTGCTCGGCCGGTATGCGTCTGCGCTAGCTGATTTCGTCCGGGTGGACACCCTTGCTCGACCGCTCTCAGCGGGCTCGGCAAGATGGCTGAGCGCGGTCAAAGCCGGGCTGGAGGGCTATGTGGCGGGAGAGGGCTGGTAGCGAGAGCTAGAGGAGTGCGGCGACTACGTGCTCGGAGGCCCACATTCGCGTCTGACGCGGCAGTCGCTGGAATTCCGCCCTGCGCTCCCAGTGCCCGTTGGCGATAAGCCCGAGCCGGAGGTCACTCGCCATCGCAAGTGCACGAGACGAGTCGCGCGGAAGCCGTTGGAGCGCCAGAGTGGCGTCGTCCGACCAGGTGGCGTAGGACGCTGCCTGTGCGAGTCCCCGCTGCCAGTCGTCTACCTTCGCTTCGAACACGGATAGCCGTCCGAGCGGCTTCAAGCCCTCCGGCCGCACCAAGCATCCAGACCGTAGCTGAGCGATGACGCCACGCCTTCGCAAGCCTGTTGCACGCCCGGAGAGGTCACGCTCTGGCCACCCAAGGGCTTGAGCGACCGCCGACAACGTCATCGGTCTTCGGGCGGCGAGGCATCCGACGATGGCGGCGTCTAGCTGGTTGAGCAGAGGAGGCACTCCTAGATTGAGACGCGCCGACAAGGTCTCATCGGTGGTCTCCACAAGTCCAAGGTCGACGACGCCGCAAGGCCCATGAAGCTCTGGCACGAGGATGATCCGGCGGTCTCGGCGCGCGGACCTCACGGCCGCGGCCATGAGCCCGGGAATCATCTCGGCCTCGTGCGTAGGCAGGAACGGCCGACCTATTGGTATTCGTGCACCAAAGACGAAGGCGTGCGTATCGCCGAAAGCGATCGCGACGCTCATGAGCAACCCCGCTGTCAGGATCGATGGATCGGATCGCGCCGCAGATTGGACAGGGCGGATACCGGTTTCAACCGGGCGATCCCCACTCGTGCGCGGCCTTGGCGCCGGGAATCAACGCCTCCGAATCGATTGGTTCAGGCGATCTCCGGCGACGAGGCTCCTCCGCGCAGCTGCGCTGCATGGTACCCACGCGGGAGCCGCCAGGCAACAATCGGTTTCCGCGCCGATCGGTCCTGTCGCCGCTGAACCGCCTGTCACCCGGACCTCCGTCCCTGCTCAGAGCGGCCACCCTGGCCACGAATCCCATTGCCATGTCAGGCGTAGCGGGTTGGGGGATCGTCGACGGTCGACGTATCCGCGACGATCCAGGACCGGAAATGGACGAACGTCCCGTTGCGGATCGGGTCGACCCCCCTCGAGCGAGCCAGCCGGGCACTCCGACGGTCTACCGTTGGAGGATGAAGCGGATCGTGTCGGCAAGGACGTTGATCGTGGCCCGCTGGGCTGGCACGACCTCTGCGTAGTTCGAAAGGACGCGGATGAGCGCCTTCGTGGCGGCCGCCGTCTGGGCGAGGGTCGGGGAGGGTAGCGGGAGGAACGTTGCCAAGGCGGCTATGTCTGCGGCCGGCGGGTCAGGGATCGCTCGAGCCGCAGCCAAGAGCGTGAGATTCGCGTCGAGGGCGACGGGATCAATCGGCGTCGTCTGGAGGAGGTGCAGGACACGGCCGGCGGCAGCCTGAACTACCGCGGCGGCCGCCTGCGGATCCGGCCCGGGATCAGGTAGCGCGTCGATCTGGTCGCGCGTGACCGGGCCCGGCAGCACGTCGAGCCCCGCCCACGTCTCGCGTACGACGACATAGCCCGCATCGGGCAGCGTGATGCGATCGGCCAACGTCGGCGGGACGCCAGCGACGAGCGCGACCGCCCCCAGAGACCCTCCGAGGGCGTCAGGATCGAGGACGAGCGACGGGTCATAGACGAGCGAGATCATGGCAAGCTCCACTGGATCAGGCGTCCCGCGTTGCCCGTGTTCCCGGGCTGGCCGGCGACACCATCAAAGCCGGTGCCGCTCTTGAGCCCGGCCGCGCCTGCCGCTCCGCCGGCGCCGCCGGCAACGCTGAGGGTCCCGGTGAACGTCTTCACGGGGTAGGCGAGCAGGATCACGCCGCCGGTCCCACCGGCACCGCCTCCACCGCCCCCACCGCCGGTCCGGTTGGCCTGTGCCCCACCGTTGCCGCCAGCCCCGCCAGCCCCGCCGGCGCCGCCCTTCGCCTCGATCGTCCCGTTCCCAGCGAGCGTGCGGCAGATGAGGAAGATGCAGCCACCGCCGGCCCCGCCGCCGCCACCTCCACCGCCGGCTGCCTGGTTCGCCTTCGCTCCGCCACCGGCCCCGCCGGCTCCGCCGGGAGCCGTGTAGGCGGTGGTCGAATCCAGCGGGATCAGGGAACCAAGCGCGATCAGTGACCGCGACTGGCCCTTCGTGACCAACGTCCCGGCTGCGCCAGCCGAGCTCGTCCCGCCAGCCCCACCCGTGTTGCCGCCCGCTCCGCCAGGCCCACCGGCCGCACTCGCCGTCGTCGTCACCTGATTGGTCAGGCTCGGCCCGGTCGAGTTGTTGCCGGGTGAGTTGGTGCCGCTGTCGTAGGCGGTCGTGCCCCCTGTCGCGCCCGCGCCGCCGGGACCGCCCGCTGGAAGGGTTCGAGCGGTGCCGCCGGTCGCGCCCGCGCCGCCGGGGGCATTGGCGGTATTGCCGCCCCACGAGACGCCGCTGCCGGCGTACGCGTCGAAGCCGTTGGCACCGAGCGATCCGGTGTTGCCGTTGTTGCGAATGGTGCCGAGAACGTTGCACGTTCCCAGGACGAAGAGGCGGTAGCCGTCGGTCGTGAGCACGACGCCCGCATTGACGGTGAGGGTGTTGTAGTACATGTCGCGCGTGAGGGTCGTGTTGCCGCTGATCGTCACGTCGCCGTCCGATCCGTCGCCCAGGAGCGCGAGCAGGGCCGCGACGGCCCCGAGACCGTCGTGCCGGTGGCCGCTGGTCGGGTCGACGACGTCGCTGCGCAGGTTGTTGTACTGGGTCGCGGTCGCCTGGTCGCCCGGCGCGACCGGGGAGCTGTTGGCCATCGTTACCCTCCGGCCGTCGTCAGGGCCCAGGTGATCCGGAGCATCAACCCGGCCGCCTTGTAATAGGTGAAGGGCAGGATTGCCACGAGCGTCGAGCCCGCGTACAGGCCCGCGACGTAGAACTGGCCGACCGCCTCGGCCATGCCCCAGAAGGCATCGGCCGAGACGACCATCCCTGAGCGGGTGAGCGTCGAGAGCGCCTTACGGCTGACCTCATTGGGGACGTTGTAGGCGGTGGGGCCCACGTCGATCGTGGGCTGGACGATCCGCACGTCGTCGACGTTGAGCGTCGCGGCTCCCGACGCGTTCGCGTAGACCGACCAGCCGGCGCCGGTAACCGCGCTCCAGGTCGGAGCGCCCTCGCCCGCCGAGAACGAGGCGATCGGGATCCGCACGAGCTTCCACGTTGCGTCCTGGAAGGCGCCGTTGGCGGCCTCGATCACGGCGAGGGACACGTCCCAGCTATTGGCTCCACCTCCGGTGTAGACCCGAAGGTGAGAGGCGGCGAGGTCGAAGCGCCCGCGGAAGTTCAGACGCATCCAGCATTCGACCGACGATCCGGCCACCGCGCCATAGGCCCCGATGAGCACCGTGTTCCAGGCATAGGCATTGCCGGACGGAGCCGCCGTCGTGGACAGGGATGCGACGCCCTGGCGGAAGGAGCCCGTGTCGAGGGTCGCGCCGGTCCAGCCGGCGGTCGTCTCGGCGGTCGTGATCGTCACGCCGCCGACGCCGAGGCCGATGTGCGTCAACGCGACGTTCGCGGCCTCGCCGGCGAGCGCCTTCGCGTGCTCGGTCGCGCCGAGGCTCGTGTAGGCGTTGGCGAACCGCGTGCGGTGGACGAGCCGACCGTGGCGGTCGCGGGCTTCGACGGTGACGCTCCCGCGGATGGGTCCAAGGGCGTCGGCCAGGCGTCGGTGTGTCATCCCCACTCGCTCCACGTCCAGACGAGCGGATGCGCCGAGGCGCCCCACGTCCAGGGACCGGCGTCGGTCGCGGTGACGAGATCGGCGGCCATCGTCGGGGCAGGCACAGCGTCCGCGAGCACGCGGTCGGTCGGCGGGAGGGCCGGCGCGCTGAACAGGCCGCAGGTGTAGCCCGCGTCAGACGCCCGCCACTCGTTCCGGATGACCTGGAGGTACGTCGTGACCGGCGGGCTCGTCGCGTCGTCGACGAACGCGAAGGCGTCGAACGGGTGGAGGAACGGCACGCCGTCGAGCGCCGGGATGTCGACCCGGGTCCGGATGCCCGAGCGGAAGAACAGGATGTCCTGGGCGCGGACCGTCGCGACGTCGACATTGGGGAGATAGGCGTTGCTGATCGTCTGGGGGATGACACCAAAGAGTGCCTGGGCGTCGACGTCGTCGGCGACGACCGCCCATGGGCTCGCCTGGCGGGCGGGCTTGCCGTTCACCTTGAGGGTCGTGATGTAGGCTGGCGCGCCCGAGAGGTTGTAGAGGACGAGCGTCGCAGTCGAGCCATCGACCGTCAGGACGTAGTAGACGTTGGCGCTGAAGGCGCCCATCGTGGGCGGCGTTCCGGTGGTCACCGCGAGCGCGGACCCGGATCCATCGGCCGCCGCGTTCGCGACGATCGTGTTCATCGTCGTGAACAGGAGCGGCATCTCGCGCTCCCAGCGGGTCAGATCCATGCCCTGGAGGCGCAGCGTCACGACGCCCGGCGCCCAGCCCGTGTGGGGGACCGCGGTGTAGTAGGTCTCGAGGACGTCGCCGTTCATGACCGTGTAGGGGACCGACTCGATGTACGTCCAGCTCATTGCGGCGGGCAGGGCGATCGGCGTCTTCTGGTCGTACACGACCTCGTCGACGAGGGCGCTCACCCGGTCCTCGTAGGCGAGCAGGACGCGGCTCACCTGGCCCTGCTGGCGGCGGGCGTAGGACAGGTCGTAGGCGACCAGGCTCCGGACGAACGAGGCGCGCGGGGCGGCCAGGAGCGCCCGGTGGTTCGAGCGGTTGAGGAAGCGCAGCACGCCGTCGACGTCGACGGAGATCCGGCCACCCTCGGCGAGGGCGAGATCCTGGAGCTCGGCGACCGGGTTCGCGGCCACCGCGACCGCCCAGACCGCGGTCGTCTCGGCGACGTCGAGGACGAAGTGCTCACCCTCGGTCAACCCGGCCGCGGTGAGCAGGCCGCGGGCGACGTTGTCGAGCCGGACACTCCCGGCCGGGCCGTAGTTCACCCTCGCCCGGGCGAGCGTCTCGAGCCGATCGAGGAGGCGCAGCGACACGCTCCGGCTGGCCTCGGTCGGGGTGAGTGAGTCGATCCAGAACGTGCCGATCTTCGCGAGCACCCCGTTGTAGCCGAGGCGGATGTACGCCTTCTGGCCAGGGTGCGTGAGGTACGAGTAGAGCGGTCCTGCCGCGTTGTCGGGGTCGTAGCGGCGGGACGCGTTGTCGAGCTCGACGTTCGCCTCCGCGGCATTGAGGGCGCGGCTGCCGGGATCGACCGACTCGACGCCGCTCATGCTCAAGACGTAGGGCGTCTCGTCGACCCACGTGACCCCGTCCCATTGGACCCACAGCTCGTAGCCGAACGTGTGGAGCGGCGCGAGCGTGGCGGCGACGAGGGCCGGGTCGACACTCATCGCGGCGCGACCTCGGTGAGCGTGAGCTTGAACGAGCCCGCGTCCTCGCCCGGGATGTCCCACTCGAGCGGCCCGATATCGAGCCCGACGGCGACGCCGCTCGCCTGCGGCCAGACGTCGGTGAACGTGAAGGTTGGATACGCGCCTGCCGCGCAGGCCGCGCGCCACAGCGCGACGAGGGCGTCGTACGTCGAGCGCAGGGTGCCACTGAAGGAGAGCTGGTAGCGGTACGAGAGCGAGAGGATCGTCGTGCGCAGGGTGCCATCGAGGGTCCGTCGCACGATCGCCCGTTCGTCGAGCTCGCGCCGGTTGCCGTCACGCTCGGGATAGCCGAGATCGACCGTCGTGCCCGCGTAGCTGAGCGTCGGGGTGATCATCTACGCGCCCGCCAGGCGGAGGCCGCGGCGGTGCGCCTCGTCCTCAATCATGTCGAACAGCGAGCGCGCGAACGCCCGCGCCTCCGCCTGGGAACCCGCGAAGGACTGCGCCTGGATGACGACATCGCCTATCGAGAAGCTCGCCCCTGGCGATGGCGCACCAGCGGGCTGGGCGACCGCGTCGAGCCCGGCGCCACCGCGGACGGCCGCGGCCTCGGCCGCCGGCACGACCATCTCGCCGCGGTGGAGGATCGCGAGCATGTCGGCCGGCACGTCGCGCACGCCGCTCGCGAACGAGGGCAACTCGATCCGGGGCAGGTCGATCTGCACGCCCGACGCGCTGATGTGGAACGGCCCGATATCGATCCGCAGGGCGCGGAAGGCATTGGCGACGGTATCGAGGAGCTGACCCGGCAGCGAGGCCATGCCGCGGATGAGACCGCCCACGATCTCGGCGCCGATGCCAATGACCTTGCCCGGGATCGAAAGGAAGAAGTCGACCACCGAGCCGACGAAGTCGCCGACCGTCCCCACGATCTGGCCGCCGAGCGAGACGAAGAAACCGGCGATCGTCCCGACGAGCCCCGCGATCCGCCCGGGGATCGAGAGGTAGAACCCCACGACCTGACCAACGAGCCCGGTGACGATGCCGATGATCCGCCCGCCCGCCGTCGCGAACGCTCCGGCGAGCGCGCCGACGAGCCCGGCGATCCGCCCTGGGATCGCGAGTACGAAGTCGACGATCTGCCCGGCGAGGTCGCTGACCGCCGCGGCCACGTCCGCCCCGAGTCCGACCCACTGCTCGAGGAGCGCCACGAAGATCGCCGCGAGCTGGCCTGGCAGCCCGGCGATGAGGGCCACGATCGCGCCGATGACGCCCGAGACGGCGTCGAGCGCGGCGCCGAAGGCGCTGGCGAAGACCTCGGGAAGGGAGCCCAGGAAGTCGCCGATCGCGCCGAGGATGGACGTGACGAACTCGCCGATCTTGCCCACGATCTCGGGGTTGGCGATGAGGAACGCGACTGCGGCGACGAGCGCCCCGATGAGCAGGACCGGCAGGAGCGCCATGCCGACTGGGATCGCCGCCGCGAGCAGGCCGCCGATCGCCGTGCCGCCAGCCGTGATGACCGGCGTGAGCGCGGGCACGAGGCTGCCGAAGCCGAGGATGAGCGGGCCGAAGTTCGTGCCGATCTCGGCGAGCGCGCCGCCGAAGTTCTTGATGACGAGCTGCGCCTGATTGCCGAAGCCCGACTGGATCGTGTCGGCCGCCCGCGTCGTGGCGCCGGCGGCCTCGTCCATGCTGACCCGGAAGTCGCCGAGCTTGCCCTGCGCGAGCGCTTGGGCCAGCTTCGGCCCCGCCTTCGCGCCGAACAGGTCCGAGGCGAGCTGGGCGCGCTTGAAGGGATCCTCGGTCGCGGAGATCTGGTCGATGAGTGTCTGGAGCTCGGCGGGACTCTTGACCGACTTGAGTGCCTTCGTGAGCGCCGCCGGAGCGGCGGCCGCGTCGACGCCGGCCGAGGCGAACATGTTGAGCAGGCCGACCCCGTCGTCGACGGTGAGGTTCGCCGCGTTGAGCGCGGGCGCCATCGCGGTCAGGGCATCGATGTTCGCGTTGATCGACTCGCCATAGCGCTGGTGCGACGCGACGAGCTGGTCCATGATCCCGGGCGCCTTCGAGGCGTCGAGGTTGAGGGCTCCGAGGAGGTCATCGAACCGTCCGGCCGCCTCCGCCCCGGTGCCGCCCGCGACCTGTGCGAAGTCGAGGTAGCTCTGGGCCGCCTTGTCCGCGGCATCCTGGGTGAACCCGAGGTCGGTCCGCAGCACCGCGAGCGTGCCGCCGATCTCGCCGAAGCTCTGGAGGTTCGTCCGGAAGAGCTCACCGATCGTCGATTGCGCCGCAGCGGCCTCCTCGGTCGTCGCGCCGGTGTCGGCCGCAAACTGCGTGACCGCGGCGTTGAGCTCCACTCCGCCCTTGGTGGCGATCGAGAGGCCCGCGCTCAGTGCCCCGCCGATCGCACCGCCGATCCCTGCCTTGAGCGCGGTGCCCATCGACACGCTGAAGCGCTTCCCGGCGGCCGTCCCGGCCGTGTCACCGGACTTGGCGGCGTCCACCTGGAGCTGGCTGTCGTCGCCCCGGAAGAGGAAAAACAGATCGCCGATGTTCGCCATCAGCCGCTGAACTCCAGCCCGGTCGCGACGTTGGCGGGGAAGTCGCGCCGGAGCTGCTCAAGGCCGCGTTTCGCCGTCGTCGCGCGACCCTCGGCCTCCGGCCGCGCGTAGGCGGGCACATGGCTCCGGCCGCCCTTCGCCTTCGCCTTGCCGAGGGCGACGTTGCCCGCGACGTAGCCGTCACGGACGCCGACGTAGAGCTCGGCCAGCCGCTCGCGGCCTTCCCGCACCGTCCGCCGCTGACCGGCCGCCCAGAGCATCTCTAGCTGGCGTCCGTCGAGCCGGCGCTCGAGGCTGACGGGGTCGAGGCCCCAGTGGGCGAGCGCCCATTCGTAGAGTTCGGCGCGGCTGACGGACCGACCGGCGGACCGGCGGGAACCCCGGCCCGCCGCTCGAAAGGGAAGACGGCCTCGACGCAGGCGGTGAAGATCGGCCCAAGCTCACGCGGCTTGGCGTGCTCCTCGAGCCATTCACGGCCGCCGAGCGCGCTCGTTCGGTCGTAGGCGACGATGAGCTCGAGCATCGTGTCCTCGGCGAGCTGGAGCTTGGCGGGCATGCCGGCCCAGTCGTTGGCGTCGATCTGCAACGCCGCGATCGGCGCGACCTCGGCGGCCAGACGCTTGCGCCACTCGCGCGCGTCGCGGATGGACAGGGTCGGCATCGAGCGCTCGAGGCCGCCGACGGTGACGGTGATGAGGCCCGCGAGGACCTCCTCTTCGTTCGATGGCATCGGATCAAGCCGGGATCCGCAGGCGCCAGGAGGGCAGCGCGGTGTTCGCCCCGTCGAGTCGGGTCGCGAGCGAGACCTTGATCGCGGCCATCGACTCGTCACCGAACGTCAGCTCGGCCGAGTCCGTCTTGCTGATCGCGTTGTACAGGTACAGCTCGTAGTAGTCGGTGGGCGACTGCGCGACGAGGGCCCAATCGTTGTATGCACTGAGCGGCTGGCGGCGGACCGTGGCGCCGACGATCTCGGTCTTGCCGTCGCCGATGACCTCGACGACCGCGACGCCGCTCGCGTGCGCCTTGAGCAGCGGGTCGCGGAACCCAAGGCCCGTGCCACCCGCGCCGAGCGTCCCGACGACGTCGATCCGGCGGTACTCGGCAAGGGCGCCCGCGACGTTGATCCGGATGTAGTCGCCGACGCTGAACCCCGCGACCGCCGTCACCTTGACAGCCGTGTCGCCGATCGCGGCGTCGGCGGCCAGCGTCGTGCTCGTACCCGACGGCGTGTCGGTCGTCGCGAGCACGGTCGACGTCGCGCCGAGCACGGCGAGCTTGAGCTTGGCGCCCGCGAACTCGGGCATCGAGAACTCGGCCTCGGCGCCCGCCTTGGACAGGTAGTCCATCTCGCGGATCGGCTCGAGGACGCCGTTGAAGTTTTCGGACGGGTTGAACGTCGTCTGGTTCACTCGGAAGACGACGTCGTCGACGGTCGCCCCAACCGATGCCCACGCCCCCACGCCGCCGATGGCGCGGTAGTAGATCTCGGCGGCCCCGATGATGTACTGCTTGGGGTCGATGACGAGTCCCACGGCGATGCTCCTTTCGTGTCAGGTGGCAGCGACGATCTGCGTCGCCGCGAACAGAGAGATGACCCCGTCCTCGTGGGGCTGGCCGGTATCGGGGTCCGTGTCGGCACCGGTGCCGATGTCGTCGTAGCTGCGATGGATGAGCACGCCGGAGGCCCCGATCCGTGGCCCGATGTTGTGGACGGCGTCGGACACGGCGCCGTACAGCGCCGCGGCGTCCTGGTGGGTCGAGCCATAGCAGCGCACGGCGATCCGGACTTCCTGCATTGGCGCGCGCTTGTCCCGCTGCGACCCCAACCGGACGAGGACGACGAAGCGCTGGAACGGCGTGGCTGCGTCGCCCGGAGCGGGCTCGCCGCCCCGGACACGGGTCGTCATGCCCGCCACCGCGGGGTTGTCGCGGATCTCGGTGAGGAGTGTGCCGAGCGGGTCGATCATCGAACACCTCGAAGTCGATCGGCGACCCGTGCCTTGATGAGCGGCACGGCACCGGGCACGGTCGCCATCAGCGCTGGCGTCAGAAACGGGCGAGCGGGCTGGTTGACCGTGCCGAGCTCCTGGAAGCGGGCGGGGAAGGGGAAGCCGCCGGCGACCGCGACGCCCATCGTGCGGACCTTCATCCCCTTGGGCTTCGCCGCCGCCCCGCCGACCTTCTTGCCCGTGACGTAGGCGACCGTCCCGCCGGCCTCAATGAGGCCCGCGCCGAGGACCGGTGCATCGGGCACCTTCGTCGCGGCGATGACCGCGTCGGCGAGCGCGAGCAGACCATCGGCCATGCCAAGCGTGATCGCGTCGAGCGCCGCACGGTTGAGCACGACCCGGTTGTTCTTGCGGGCCATCAGGTGCCCGCCTCGATGAGCCTGAGGTCGACCGTCAGGTGGTGCCCGGCGCCCGCCATATCGCGGATGGCGGTGATCTCGAAGAGGCGGCCATCGGGCGGGTCGAACCTGATCCGGTCGCTCTCGCGCAGATCCCGTGGGCGCGTCCGAAGGACGTGGTCGGACACGACGGCGCCGGCCTCGCTCGTCGCCGCGATCTCGCGTGCGGATCGGGGCTCGATCCTCCCGCGGAACGTGGCGAGCGTGGCGTATGTGCGGATTGGCTGGCCGTACTCGTTGGGCGCGCCGGGCGTCGCCCGCTCGACGGCGAGCGTGTGGATGAGGAGACCGTCGAAGCTCATGTCGGCTCCAGGGACGAGCGCAGTCGCGTCGCGTACGCCGGTCGGCGCAGGAGCACGCTCCGGACGAGCGCGGGCCGGCTCAGGCGGGCGACCGCATCGCCGCGCGTGTAGCCGTAGTCGCCCATCGTCTCGGCATCGAAGCCGGTCTCGCTGAGCGTGCCGCGGACGAGTTCGAGCACGGCGCGCTTCACGTCGGCCTCGTCGGTCGGCGTGAATGTCACGCGCACCTCACCGGACCAGGGAGCGACCCATGGGTAGGTGAGTGGATCGGGCCAGGGGTAGGCGGCGCCGACGCGGCGGACGACGCCCGACTCGGGCGTGAAGCGCACGTCGGTCGGCTTGAGCGTCACGCCGGCATCGGAGACGACGACGGTGCTGGTGCGCCGGGAGAGGAAGATCGGGCTGTCGGCGAGTCCCGGGGCGAACGTCACCGTGCGCAATCCTGTGAGCGCGCCGATGCGGCTCGCGAGCCACGCCTCCTCGCGGTCGATGAGCGCTTGGAGGTCATCGTCCGCGAGACGCGACTCGACGATCGCGCGAACCTCGCCGATCGTCACGAGCGACATCGCCCGCGTTCCTCGCCGCGCCGCCTATGCGACCTTGACGTTGCGGTACACGCCGGCCGCCCGCGACGACTTGAGCACCGGTGCGAGCGGCCCCATCTCGACTTCGCCGGTCTTCACGGCACCCGCGGTCGTGAAGTCGGGCAGCCACTGGCGCAGGAGCTGGCCGACGACCGACACGGCATGGAAGCCGTCGAGCCCGAAGCGGACCGCGTAGATGTCGGTGTAGCCGCTTGTTGCGCCGCCGGCCGAGCCGGTCGTGACGGCGACGTTGTGGCCGGAACCCGTCGTCGAGTCGGTCGCGGTCATGGCCGCGACGTTCACGCCGCGCTGCTGGCCCTTGAACGTGACCGTGTACGGCCCGCCCGCGTTGCCGCTGACGGTCACGTCGCCGACCGCGATGTTGGAGAGCGCCTCGAGGGCCGCCTGGACGGCCGCCGCCGGGGCGTCGAAGGCGATCGCCGCGGTCGTCTGACCGTTCCACGTGAGGGTGAAGGTCCCGCCCGTGGCGGACGTCAGGGTCACGACCTGCGCCTCGTTGGGCGCGCCGTACGAGCCCACGACCGGGTTGGCGGACCCGGCCTTCTCGCCGAGGTCGACGAGGGCGATGTCGCGGAACGTCTCGATCGGTCGACCGAAGGCGTCCTGCGTCGAGCGCAGCTGGCCCGACAGGGCGGCGATGAGCGAGAACCACGACTTGGCGGTCGAGTTCATCAGCAGCGCCGAGGGCGCTCCGTCCATGAGCCCGAGCCAGGTGTTGATCCGCTGGATCGCCTGGAGCGCCTCGACCTGCGTGTCGATGCCCGTCCAGTCGTCGGTGCCCGTCGCGTTGATCTCGGTGGACGACCCGGTGAGCGCCTTCGACAACCCATCGAACCCGTTGGCGTCCACCGCCGAGTCGCCGTTGATGGCCTGGTCGGCGAAGAACGCGCGCGACGCCTTGATGAGCTGCTCGAGCTGGAACGCGACCTCGCTGATCGCGCCGATGCCCTCGAGCACCCGGTCGATCTGGAACGATCCGCCGAGCGGCCGGAGATCGACGGTGTACTGCTGCTTGGTCACCTCGGCCGGGGTGTACTCGGTGTTGATCGCGCGGAAGGCAGCCGAGCGCTGGGTGATCTGGCGGGTGTAGCCGTAGGTCAGGGTCGAGCCGCCACCGGCGGGGTTGACCGACTGGTCGAACTGGAGCCGGTCGAGCAGGAAGCTCGACTTGCGGAACTCGTCGATGATGTTGCGGTCGATGTCGCTGGCGGCGTTGAGGCTCGCCTGGGCGAGGGTCACAGGCACGGGAGTCGCTCCTTTCGTTCGCCCAGGTCAGGGCGTGTCAATGCTTCGGTGCGTAGTAGTCGGCGACGGACGTGGCGAGGTCCTTGGGCGCGGCCGGTTGGGCCGTCTGGACGCCGCGGGTGATGGTCCCGGCGCCCGACGCGGCGAAGAGTTCCGGGGCGTCCTTCTTGAGCTGCGCGACAGCCTTATCGAGTTCGGCCACCCGGCCCTCGTCGTCGACCGCGAGGGTCGCGAAGAGGTCGGACCGAAGCGCGAGCTCGACGAGGGCGTCGTTGGAGAGGCCCGCGGCACGGAGGGCCGAGCGGACCTCTGAACGGCGGAGCTTCGTCTCGAACTTGGCGCGCTCTTCGGCGGCCGCCTCGCGCTTTGCCTGGGCAAGCGCCTTCTCCTGGTCGGTCTGCGTTGCGGACCGGAGATCGGCAAGTTCCTTCTCGGCGGCTTCGGCTCGACGCTGCGCCTCGCGCTCAGCGGAGCGAAGTTCGCGGAGGACCTTCTTGCCGGCCTCACCGAGGTCGTCCTCGCCCGTCGCGGGCTTGGGCTCGGCTGGTGCCGTCGTTGCCGGACCGGCCTGCACAGGCGTCGCACCTGTGCCGGGCGTCGCGCCCGTGGTCGACTCGTCTGCCATCAGGGTAGCTGCCTTTCTCCCCGTGTCAAACGGGGCCTGCCGACCCCGATGGGACGGCCGTTCGGTTTGGGGTGGGGATCGGAGTGGAGGTGGCATCGGTCGACGGCGCTGCGGCAGGCGCCCCGATATCGGTGACGGGCGGCGGCGACTCGGCGCGGAGGCGCTTGATCCGGGCGATCTGCTGGGGCGAGTAGCCGAGGCCCTCCCAGAGGATCTCGTCGGGGATGCCGAGGCTCTTCTGCTTGACGAGCGCGTCGGTGTGGACGGCCTCGGTCCGGCTCTCCGGGTCCTTCCAGATGATCTCGGCGGCGGTGTCGGCCGCCCGCGGGTCGCCCCGGATGAGGAAGTTCAGGCGAAACACTTCTTCCCACGACTCGCCCTTGTTAAGCATCGAGTCGGCGACCTTGGCCATGAGCCCGGTCTCCGACGACTTGAGCGACTCGCCCGACGGCGGCTGGCCAGATTGCGGGAGCAGGTAGTGGTACGGCGTGCGACTGATCGCACCCAGGTGTTGGACCTCGGTGTCGATGCCGGCGTAGATCGGCGCGAGGTCGGTCTGCTCGAACTCGCCGAACTCGACCTTGGGCGGGTTGGGGTCGTCGGGGTCGGGCGGAGGAACCATCCACAGCCGATCCACAGCCGAGCGGAAGGGCTCGACCGGCTGCCCCGTCTCGGGATCGATCGGGATGTCCATGCCGATGATCCAGCGCTGGCGGAACGAGGCGAACTCGGATGCGATGAGGGCGTCGGCGCGGAGCTTGTTGATCGCGTCCTGGTTGCTCATGACCATCGCGATCTCGGACTGCCCGTCGCCGGTCAGGCGCGGCCGGTTCACGATCGGCACGATCGGAACGACGTTGAGCGGGTTCGGCACCGGCCACGGCTCGCCGGCCGGCTCGTCGCGGGTCCAGATCGCCACTGAGGCCCATGACGGTGCGCTGAACCATTCCGAGCGCTGGACCGAGCGGAACTTGTAGATGCCATCCGGCAGGTACAGCTCGGCGCGGTAGCGGCTGTCGTCGTCGAGCCAGCGCTTGAGGGCTGCCCGTCGCCGCCAGCTCTTGCCGGGTTCGGTCTCGACGACGACCTGGAGGGGCGACTCGATCGTCACCTCGGGCAGGTGGGTGATCGCGTCCGGCCACACGAGCGCGTAGGCGACGCCCTTGACGAGCGATTCCGTGTGCGCCTTCTGCGACTCCGCGTCGAGGCGGTTCTCCTGCCACCAGCGCCAGGCGTCCGCATCGCCCTCGGGCGCGTCGCCGATCCGGATGCCCTGGACGTGGAGCCGCTCGCGGTGGGCGTCGACGACGAGGGCCATGAAGTTCGAGCTGAAGGCCGGGAAGCGGTCGCCGAACGCCTGGCGGAACTTGGCCGACGCGAAGGCGAGCGGCTGCTGCCCCGCGTAGTAGTCCTCGTACCTCGTCATCGGGACGCGCCGGTCGTCGAGGCGCTTGCCCAGACGAGCGAGCCACCAGTCGAGGGTGCCGGGAACATGGACTCGCGTCGTGTCAAGCATCGTCAGAACCCCACCGGCGCCCGGGGCGTGCGGACGAACGGCACCGGCGCCTCTTGGCTCGCCATCGCGACCGCCCGGACCATCGCCACCGCGGCCACGTTCGGGCGCGTCGAGCCGTGCTTGGAGCGGGTGATCTTCATGCCCCGGTCGGTCAGGACCGCGGTCGTGTTGGCGACGTGCTCGGCGAGGATCGGGTCGTCGTCGTGGATCAGACGGCCGGTCGTGATGAGCTCGTAGGTCAGGGTCGAGGGCGGGCCCATGACCGCGGCCGTCATCGGGACGTCGACCATCGCGAGCCCGTCCGCCTCGAGGATCTCGGCCGACTCGCCGAAGGCGAGCCGGTCGAAGGCGTAGGCGGGCCCGGCAAGCGCCCGCTTGGTCTTCTCGTCGCGGGACTGCGCCAGGGGAAACTCGACGCGCAGGTCCCGCAGGCGGACGCGCATCGCCTCGGCGCTGGCCATCCCAGTCGCCGACTCCGGGCCGAACACCTGCGCCCTCACCACGACCCGGTCTCCCTGGCGCTGCGCGATCGCGACCGCGCCGAGCGCCCCGTCGGGACTCCGATCGATGCCCACGCCGATTGGCAGGGCGACGTTGAGCGGGAGATCGCCGGCCGTCCCACGCCACGCGCCATCGCGCAGCCAGGTGTCCTCGAAGCCGACGAACTGGTTGAGGTGGTAGCGGCGCCACTCCAGGAGCGCGCCGCGGGCCCGAAGGCGCGCGAACTGGGCGCCCAGGTACTTGCCGTCGTGGAGCCAGGAGACGGGGTTCGCCGCGTACCAGACCGCGGGGTCCTCGATGTCCGCGTCGCGCGGGGCGCCGTACCAGTAGATGAGCGTCCCGTTCGTCCGATCGCGGTAGACCAGGAGCGAGCCCCGCTGCTCGAGCTCGCCGGATCCCGTGAACATCGAGTCGAAGAGCTCGGCGAGGATGCCCTCGCCGGCCACCCCGGCGGTCGTGATCCAGAGGGTGAAGGGCTGCTCTCGGGCGCCGGTCCCCGTCGTGAGCGCGGTGTAGAGCTCCGCGGATCGGTGGGCGTGGAGCTCGTCGATGATGTTGGCCGAAGGGTTGAGGCCGTGCTGGAGTGCGGCGTCGGACGACAGCGACCGCATGATCCCGCCGTTGCGGGGGCACTCGATCGCGTAGCGGTGGGGGACGAGCCGATCGAGCAGGAGCGGGCTCCGGCTGACCATGCTCCGGGCCTGGCCGAGGACGATCCCGGCCTGGTTGCGGGCGGCCGCGGCGACGTAGACCTCGGGCTCGGGCTCGCCGTCGGCGTCGAGCATGTAGAGCCCGGCGGCGCTGGCCATCGTCGACTTCGTGTTCTTGCGCGGGATGCCGAGTCCGACCTCGTTGTAGATCCGGAGTCCGGTCGCGGGGTCGAACTCGAGGGCCTCCCACCAGAACTCGCGCTGCCAGTCCTCGTAGATGAGCGGCCGGCCGGCCCAGCGGCCCTTGGTGTGGCGGATGTACCGCTCGCAGTACGCGGCGAAGTGGGGGCCGCCAGAGAGGGCGTCGGGGACCACGGCTCAGCCCACATCGCCGACCACCCGCAGCCTCGGCGGCAGCCCGATCTCGGCGGTGAGCGCGTCGAGCGCGTGCTCGGGCTCGATCCGCAGCCCGACGCGAGCCGATGGCGAGAGGCCGAGCTCGCGGGCGAACTGGCGGACCTCGTCGGCGTTGTCGCGGGCGACCTGGTGGAGCGGGTTCTTTACGAGGTTCCCGTCGCGCTGGACGATCGGCCCGGACTGCGCGTACAGGCGGGCCGCCTGGGCGTAGCGACTGACGGCCTCGCAGTAGCAGCGCAGGACGTCAGCGTCGGCGGCCCGGATGACGCCCGTGTGGCGCATGTCGCGCAGGACCCGGCGCCACACGACCTTGGCCGAGTCGTCCATGTCCGTCGGCATCTTCGGGACGTCCGGCGACGGCATCGGCTCGCGGAGGTTGAGGCGGCTCGGGCGCGTCTCGCCGCGGAGCTGCTTCACCTTCGTCGGGGTCGGGGCCGGGCCGCGCCTACCCATCGACGCGCTCCGCCGTCCGGCCGGTGAAGCGCTGCCAGCGCTCGATCGCGACCTGGACGTACTTGGGGTCGATCTCCATCGCGTAGCAGCGACGGCCCAGGGTTTCGGCCGCCATGAGCGTCGTGCCTGACCCGCTGAAGGGCTCGTAGACCGCCTCGCCCGGGCGCAGGTGGTTGCGGATCGGGATCTCGGAGAGGACCACCGGCTTCTGGGTCGGGTGGTCCTCTTTGTGCTCCTTGGAGCCCGAGCCGATCCGCTTGGGCGACGGGGCGCGCCAGATCGTGGCCTGGTCGTGCTCGCCGATGAAGAGGTTGGGCACGCCGGGCCGCCGGACCACGAAGCAGGGCTCGTGCGCCCAGTGGTACCAGGAGCGCCCGATCGAGAAGAGGCCCTTGTCCCAGATGATCTGCGCTACTAGCTCGAAGCCGATATCGAGGAGGCCCGCCAGCACCTCCTGGGTATGGGCGCTCGCGTACCAGACGTAGCCGACTTGCAGGGAGGGCACGAGGGCGAAGGCCTCGGACCAGTCCGCTCGGACATCGCCGCTGATCGAGGTGTGGCGATGGCCCGTGGTGCGCCCGCGGGCGCCACGGGCGGCCCGTGTGGCGTCGTCACCGTCGGGTTGGCCATCGGGGGCCTCGCGCATCATGTACGGCTTCGCGGCGCCCGCGACGACGCCCCATCCATTGACCCGCTTCCGCGGCCCGTTGTAGACGCCGTCCCGCCAGGTCTGGTCGAGCTGGACGCCGTAGGGCGGGTCCGTCGCAAGGAGCGTCGGCGCTGCTCCGTCCAGGAGGCGGGCCACGTCCGCAGCGCTCGTGGCGTCACCGCACAGGAGGCGGTGGTCGCCGAGGCGATAGAGCTCACCCGGCTTGACGTAGGGCTCCACGGGCGGCTCAGGAACCTCGTCCGGGTCGGTGAGGCCCGCCTTCGGGTCGTTGCCCGCGAGGTCGCCAAGGAGGGCGAGGAGCCCGGCATCGTCTACGCTGATGTCCGCCAGGAGGGCGCGCAGCTTGTCCTCGTCGCGCCCCGCCATCGCGCTGATCGGGTCGAGGGTGGCGAGGACGAGCGCCTCCTCCTCGGGGTCGAGGTCGACGTACAGCACCGGCACGGTCGGCTCGCCGCGGCGCAGAGCGAGGGCCACGCGGGCATGGCCGTCGACGACGAAGCCCGTGCGCCGGTTCACGAGGACCTGCTGGACCCAGCCGACCTGGTCGAGCGCACCCGCGAGGGCGTCCTGTTGTGCCTTCGGATGGATCCGCCAGTTCGCCGGGTTGGCGAGCAGCTGATCGGGCGCCTCCTCGCCAGTGCCCGTGATCCGGTTGCGCCAGGCCACCGTCGGGGGCGTTTTCGCCGTCATCGGGCGGCCGCCGATCTTCGACCTTGCATCGTCGCGCCAGCAGCGTGATGGATGGGCTGCCGAACGCCAGATCGGCGCCGGCGAGCGAAAGGACGACGGACGTGGCGGACATGCGGAAGTGCATCGGGTCGGCGAAGTTCGGGATCGAGGCGCACGAGGCGCCGATCGGCGACTTCCCGGCCCAGCCCAGCCAGAAGGACGGTCTGGGTCGGATGTGCAAGCCCCACTGGAACCAGTACACGAGCGCGCTGCGGAAGGCCGCGCTCGCCCGCAAGGC